>JALGTI010000387.1 GCA_029821455.1 Candidatus Zipacnadia bacterium
TCTGGCCAGTGCTTAGGCGTTCCGTAGGCAGGATTTGCCCCCTGTGGCGGCGAAGCTTACTGAACATTGACAGAGACACGGAAGGAGACGATTCAGATGGCACGAGTTGTCACGTTCGGTGAGATAATGCTGCGGTTGGCAACCAAGCGGTTCGAACGCTTCATTCAAGCTCATGAATTCGAGGCAACGTACGGCGGAGGTGAGGCCAATGTCGCTGTCAGTCTGGCTAATTTCGGCCTGGATGTCCGCTATGTGACCGCCTTGCCTGACAATCCCCTGGGTGATGCCTGCCTGAACTATGTGCGCCAGTTTGGAGTGGATACATCCTGCATCGTGCGGCAGGGTGACCGGCTGGGCATCTACTTCCTGGAGACTGGCGCCGTCCAGCGGCCCTCCAAGGTCGTCTATGACAGGGCGCATTCGGCGATTGCCGACGTGAAACCTGGCGACATTGACTGGGACGCCGCTTTCCAGAATGCTGATTGGTTCCACTGGACCGGCATCACCCCGGCCATCAGCGAGGGTGCGGCAGATGTGTGTCTGGAAGGTATTGAGGTGGCCAAGGCCAAGGGTCTGACCATCTCGGCAGACCTGAACTACCGCAAGAACCTCTGGAAGTGGGGTAAGGCAGCCAGCGAGGTGATGCCGGAGCTGGTGCAGCACTGTGATGTGGCCATTGGCAACGAGGAGGACGCCGACAAGGTGTTCGGCATTGCTGCCCCGGGGGCCGATGTGGAGGCTGGCAAGATAGAGGCCGAGGCCTACCGCTATGTAGCGGAGAAGCTGATTGAGCGCTTCCCTAGCCTTCAGAAGGTCGCTATCACGCTGCGGGGCAGCCTCAGCGCCAGCCACAACACCTGGTCTGGTATCCTGTACTCCGACGGGGAGATGTATATCGGCCCCCAGTATGATGTCCTGCCGATAGTAGATCGGGTTGGCGGCGGCGATGCGTTCTGCGCGGGAATGATTTACTCCCTAATAGCCAGCAAGTCGCCCCAGGAGGCTATTGACTTCGCGGTGGCAGCCAGTTGTCTCAAGCACACCATCCACGGGGACTTCAATATGGCCTCTGTGTCTGATGTGGAGGGCCTGCTGAAGGGTGGTGGCGGCGGCCGCGTCCAGCGCTAAGCCGATGCTGAAAGCTAGCGCGATGTGTGCAATTCTCGCGCGGCCTAACGCTCAGGAAGAAAGTCATTGACGGTATGACCACTGGCGCAGCCCCTACTCATGATGACCTGATCAAGGTACTGCACGAGCGGCCGGATGAGTGCGCCTACTGGACCCTAAGCAAGGGACAGCGAATCGGACTGGCGGTGCTGGTGCTCGCGCTGGCAATCTTCCTGGTATGGCGGCCCCTGCAGACGCTGCTGGTCATCAATGCCCTCTGTATCCTGTTCTATCTGACCCACATCAGCTTCAAGTTCTACGTGGTCTGGCGCTCGCTAGAGCGCGGGGCAGAAGTCCCTGTCTCTGCAGACGAACTGGCGGCCCTGCGCGATGATGACCTGCCCACCTACTCAATCCTAGTACCTCTGTATCATGAGGCCTCGGTGGTTCCGGGACTGATTGCAGGCATTGAGAGTCTCGACTACCCTGCCGACAAGCTTGATATCCAACTATTGCTGGAGCCGCATGATGAGGAGACGCTGGCAGCCTGCCAGTTAGCGAACTTGCCGTCACACTTCCGGGTGCAAGTAGTGCCCCCCGGTCCTCCAACCACCAAGCCCAAGGCCTGCAACTACGGGCTGCTGAGCAGCCAGGCCGACTATGTAGTCATCTATGACGCTGAGGACCGTCCGGAGCCGGACCAGTTGAAGAAGGCCATGGCGGCATTTGCCAAGTGCCCGGAGCAGGTTGTGTGTTTGCAGGCCAAGCTCAACTACTACAACCCGCACCAGAATCTGCTGACCCGCTGGTTCACCGTTGAGTACTCAAGCTGGTTCGACCTGTTCCTGCCCGGGCTGACGAGTATGGGCAGCCCCATCCCACTGGGCGGCACTTCAAACCACTTCAAGACCTCGGTGCTCAAGGCGCTCGGCGGATGGGACCCGTTCAATGTGACCGAGGACTGCGAACTGGGCGTGCGACTGCATCGCCGGGGTTACCAGACACGAATGATTGACTCCACCACCTGGGAGGAGGCCAACAGCCGCGCCCTATCGTGGCTGCGACAACGCTCGCGCTGGGCCAAGGGCTACCTGCAGACCTACCTGGTCTATATGCGCCGACCGTGGCGGCTCCTGGGCCAGTTGGGCCTGAAGCACTTCATCAGCTTCCAGATGACGGTGGGCGGCTCGACAGCCTGCTTTCTGCTCAACCCCATATACTGGCTCCTGACGCTGCTGTGGCTGCTCACCCGCTGGGAGGCCATCGCGCTGGTATTTCCCCTCACCATCTATGCGCTGGGCGCTTTTTGTCTGTACGTCGGCAACTTCATCTTCATTTACCTGGCTGTGGCAGCATGTCTCAACAGGCGCGACTTTGGGCTGGTCAAATACGCTATTCTGATCCCCTTGTATTGGCTGCTGATGAGCATCGGCGCTTACAAGGGAGTGCTACAGCTTCTCGTGAGGCCACACTACTGGGAGAAGACCGACCACGGCTTCTTTCCACCGGAGGAGATTGCAGGTTGAAAACTCCGGGCAGGGCCGAAAGCTGGGCCGTATGGGCGCTTGCGTTTGGGCTGGCTGTGATAGTCGGCTGCCTGGCCCTGGCACCGCC
>JALGTI010000388.1 GCA_029821455.1 Candidatus Zipacnadia bacterium
GTCGGCGAACTGGGTCTGCCAGGTCGCGTTCAGTCTCTCGAGGGCGCCGTACTCCTTCCGCAGATGCTCGCGGAAGGCAGCGAGGGTGTGCTTTGAGAAGCACACCTCATCGTAGTGGCTGATGGCCATCTCATCGCCCAGCCCCAGCACCAGCGGCGAGAAGCTGCTGTAATACCGGCCTAACTGGCGAATGGCCGGCTCCTCTTTGGCCCACGTCTCCGGGTCGTGCAGGCAGGGGACGCGCTCTTCGCCGCGCTTGCTGGGGGTGCCCACTCCGGTCATCCGGAAGACAACGGCGGAGGCGAAGCCTGCCTCCAGCGAGGACCAAAAGATGGAGTCGGGGTAGTGCGCCTTCATACCCATGTCGTCGTAGAGTCGGGCATAGGTCGGCCAGCAGTAGGTGGGCGCCTCTTGGTTCTGATGCGTGCCGCAAACGGAGATATAGTCGTCCAGCACGACATCCTGCGGCCGGGTGAAGAGCCGGTATGCGCGCTGGAGAGGGGCCTTGCCGCTGGGGCCGACGGCGAGCCGCACCTCCAGCAACCGCTCCCACGAGGGCAGCACCGGGACCTTCGTGCCCAGCAGCCGCTCCCGCGAGCCGAACACGTCAAGCCGCGCCGGCAGTCGCGTCGCGGCGCCTTCATTGGCGGTCTTGAGGGTGACCTGGACCTGTCCGCCCCCCTCGGCAGAGTACGTCGCCTGCATGTCAGCCACACGGGCCGGCTGCTGCACGCGGCAGTAGGTGGCCGCGCAGTCCAGGACCTCCCCCCGGGCGTTGAGCAAGTTGACCTCGATATTGTACAGGCCATCTTCCGCGCCGGGCGGGAGCTTGACGACCGTGCGGCCCTGGCAGGGGATGGGCCCCCACTTCTGCCACCCCGGTTGGTGCGGCCCCCACCAGGAACCGGCCAGTTGCGTGCCAGCAGTCCCGTCAGTGGTGACGGTCAGTTCCGCCTGGTGTCCAGGTTTGAGCACGTCGGGGACGGCGACGCTCACTAGACGCGCCGTGTCGCGCTGTCCGGCCCGCAGCAGCAGCTTCACCCAGTGGCCGAACTGGTACTCCCAGAAGGGGAATCGCAGTTGATCGCCCGATAGTGCCAGGTGATCGAAGGTGCCCCACATGGCATAATCGCGTAGCAGAATGCGGCCCTTGCCGTGTTCGCGCCACGAGACGCTTGCCTGGCCCTTCAGGTCGAAGGGGGCGTTGAAGGCCGGAAGGTTGAGCGGTTTGACCTCCTTGAGCAGGGCCGACAGCTTCGTCTCCGCCTGGCCATCGCGCAGGGAGCGCACGACGATGAGCCCCATCCCCTCCTGCACCCGCCGCAGCAGTTCCTCCATGGCGTGCTCGGGGATCTGATCCAGTTTGGTTCGTACCAGGACCGCCACATCATAGGGCTTGTCGCCGGCCAGCAGGTCGTAGAGCAGGTCACCCTGGTCCAGGTTGAGGTCGCTGCCGAAGACGCCGTTGCCGTAGTAGCTCATATCCGAGGAGATGACATCTGCAGTCATCTCCATTCGCTGCTGGAGCTCAACGATCTCTCGTTCATTGATCCCGCCGCAGACCCAGAGGGTCCGTAGCGGCCCGCCGGCCGGAGGCTTTGCCCAAGGGATGGGGTTCTCGGTCATGTACAGCCCCGGCTGAACAGACGCCAGGCCCTGCGGCGGCACCAGCTTCTCGATGCGGGTCATGCGCGGCAGCGGCTTGGCGGCATCGGGCCGGTAAGCCGGATCGGTGGTCAAAACGAGCACGTCGAACATGTGCCCGCAGTCGCCTGTGGTCTCCACCCCCAGGACGTGTCGCCCCTCGGTCAACTGCGTCGAGCCCAGGTCCAGCCAGTCGAAGCGCAGTTGGGCGTCGCTGGTGAACTCATGCTTGCCCCGGCTGGAGTAGAAGGGCTTGCCATCCCAGGAGAGGTTGAAGGCGCCACCGTAGAAACCATCCATCCAGCCGCGCAGCCACAGCCGCCACTCGCCCTCGGCGGGAATTTCGAGAGGGAACTCAAAGCTCCCCGCCATTCCCCATGCCACTAGGCCCCGCGAGGGGGCATTGACCCCCCTGTCCCAGGGGAGGGCCTTGAAGCCTGAGACATGGGCGCGGTAGGCAGAGAAGAGGTCCTCGACCTCCAGCCATGCGTAGTGCTGGCCATCCTGCTCGGTGAAGCCGACCTCAGGAGGGGCGGAGGCCTGCAGCTTGAGGCGCACCATGTACTCGCCGGGGTCCGCCTGCTCCTGGCCGAAGCTCAGCCAGTCGCGCCGGAACGAAGCGCCGCCGTCGGTGCTGGAGGCGCTGCGACCGAAGGATGCCGAGCGGTCGATGCCCAGATAGAAGTAGCTGCCCGTGCCGTCAAGGGTCATCGTGATCTTGTTCTCGCCCCGCAGCAGCAGGGCCGGGTCCACCGGAATCACGTGCCAGCCCATGGTGCCGTGGTTGATGAGGCTCTCGCGCAGTACCTCGTGGCCGTTGAGCGTCACGACTAAGTTGGACCACTTGACCCCCTCGGCGGGGGCGCTGTAGAGCGTCTTGGTTCCCACATCGTAGGGGTTGTGCTTCATGTAGTACATGATCCAAGCCTGCGTCACGATGGCCGGGTCCAACTCCAGGTTGAGGAACTTGAGGCATACACTGGACGGCCCGGACACATGACCCCGGCCCCAGTCCGCGGTACCGTCATCATCGCGTACGACGAAGATGCGCTGGCGCTCCTGCGCCAGGCCCAGACTACCAAGACTCAACACAACAGCAATCACCAGTAGCACGAGACGCTTCATGAGACCTCACCCTTTTTTCTGCTCGGAAGATGCCCGATCTGCAGCCGACCGAGTCGGCAACCGTGGGGACAAGTAGGGACAGCAGTAGTGTTGAACAGAGAACCAGCCAAAAGCGCATCGGTATCGCCTCCCCAGGTTGTTCAGCGCAGAACTATTTGGCTATGTAAACCGAAGTCCAATGGCTTTCAGTCATACTAACTGGTGTGGAAAAGTGAGACTGCTTGTAATCAGTTTTACGAGATGCAGTTGTCATTTGTCAAGCTTCTCGCTACCGCGCTCCTTTACGCCCCAGCATCACTCCGATGGTCGCCAGGATTATCTGGAAGTCCAGACTGAAGGACAGCGAGCGGATATAGAGCGGATATAATAGAGGTCGTAGCGGAGCTTCTCCATCACGTCCTCGAGGCAGGCATCGTAGCGGTGGTGGATCTGCGCCCAACCGGTGATGCCGGGGCGCACCACCAGCCGCTTCTCGTACAGGGGGATGCGCTCTTTGAACTCTGCGACGAACTGTGGGCGCTCCGGACGCGGCCCGACCAGGCTCATATCCCCACGCAAGACGCTGAAAAGCTGTGGAATCTCATCAAGCCGCAGCCTGCGCAGCACGCCCCCGATCGGGGTGACTCTGGGGTCGTTTTCACGTGCCCACACGGGGCCAGTCTTGGCCTCGGCGTCCTCCACCATTGTC
>JALGTI010000389.1 GCA_029821455.1 Candidatus Zipacnadia bacterium
CGCAGCCGCTTCCAGCACTGTAATGTAGAGCACACGAGTGATGAAGAAGCCAGAGTAGCCATATATCAGTCCGCCGATGACCCCTGCTGCCCAGCCCATCCCCAGGCGACGGCACAACCAGGCCATAAAGATCGCGGCCAGCGCGCAGTGGATGAACACGTAGGCGGAGTATGCGTGGTAGTAGGGTAGGCCCAGGTAGCCGATGATATGGAGGGGGTAGAAAACTCCCGCCTGCCCTTCCGCCAGCACCGGAAAGCCGCAGCCGATCTCGGGCGCCCACAGGGGGAGACGGCCAGCCGCTACCGCATCCTGGGCCAGCTTACGCAGCGGCATATACGCCATGCTTACGTCATGCCAGAAAAACACCTGCGCGCCAAACAGCACCCGTCGCCAGAGCACGAGGCCGAATGCGATGAGCAATCCAATTGCCAGCCAGCCGCTCCTTTTCATAATCTGCAAGGAGGCCGATGCCACGGGCACAGCGAATTCGTGCGTATTGCCCCTATTGTACTAGGGTTCATTGACTATGCCGAATCACCAGGGAAACACTCGCACACCTCTCCCCCGCACGGGTCACCAGATAGACATGACACGACACAATGTGCTGTGGAGCCTGCTGCTGCTCTCATGGCCCATCGTTATGTCGCATCTGCTGCAACTCGCCGTCGGGATTGCCGACATGAGGATGATCCGCCATCTCGGTCCCGATGCGCTGGCGGCGGTGGGGATGAGCTGGTCCATAATGATGATCGTGATGTCTGCGGCGTTCGCAGTGGCCATAGGCACCCAGGTGCTCGTGGCCCAACACATCGGTGCCAAGGACGCACAGGCCGCTAACAGCGTTGTTAAGCAGGCGCTGATATGCATCAGCCTGGTCACGCTACTCATCGTCACTCCTGTCGGACTGGCGCTTTCCCGATGGCTACTGGGTGTGATAGGTGCCAGTGAAGCAGTCCTGAGCCACGGCATCCCTTATCTGCAGATCACCTTTGCGGCAGGCATCTTGTTCCTGCCCAGCTTCGTTCTCAATGGCGCCCTGCGTGGCGCCGGTGATACGCTCACACCCCTTATTGTACTTGCTATTGTCAATATTCTAAATGTACTGTTCGACTACCTGCTTATCTTTGGCCATCTGGGTCTGCCTCCTATGGGTGTGGCAGGAGCGCAGGAGCGGCCCTCGGGTCGGCAATCGCTCGCGCCATCGGCCTGATGCTGCTTGGCTACGTGTTCCTCTCAGGGGGATACGTCCTCCGCGTGCACTTGTTCCGTTCCTGGCGGCCACGCTGGGCAGTCTGGTGGCGAATCCTCTACATTGGCGTACCCAGTTCCCTGCAGGCCTTCACCCGCAACGTGGCATTCGCTGTTGTGATCTGGATCCTCAGCCACACTGCCGAAAGCCAAATCGCAGTCGCTGCCCACACCGTCGCCGGACAGGTGCGTGGCCTCAGCGTAATGATAGGGCTGGCGATGATGTCGGCCGCGATGACCGCGGTCGGTCAGAATCTGGGCGCATCCAAGCCCGAACGTGCCATCATGAGCGGCTGGACCGCCGTCCGCATTGCAATGACCGCAAGCCTCATCGCTGTCGCTTGCTACATCCTTGCGGGCCGGCCGATCGTCCAATTCTTCACCAAGGATCCAACAGTGCTTTCCCTCGGTGCGCAGGCGCTGTTGGTTCTCGCCTTCTGCGAGCCGTTCCTGATGGGCGGCATGGCCTTGTCCGGGGCATTGCGTGGGGCTGGAGACACAATGACCCCCTTATGGGTCAGCCTCGCAACTACCACCGGGCTTGGCCCACTGCTCTCTTACGCGTTGGCTATCCCCGCCGCGATGGGGCCGGTGGGTGTGTGGTTGGGCTATGACGTGTCAGCCATTCTGAGCTTTGCCTTACTTGCGTTCGTGTTTCGTCGGGGCAACTGGCAGCAGATACGCCTCACCGACACAAACATCAGCGCCCGGACTGAATAGCCCGGGCGTCTGATAAGTGGTCCGCTAGCGTGGGTCTCTATCGCTGTGGCGGCACGAGGTGCCGCGCGGTTCTCATAGCCTGGGTACGCTCAGGCAGTTCCCCGGCGCGGGTCAGTTCAACGGTGGGCAACGCGGGGGCGGGCGCCGCAGGCATTCCGCCACCCATCATTCCTGCGCCCCCCATCATGCCGCCGCCGGCCATCCCGCCCGGGCCACCGGGCATTCCGCCCGGACCGCCGGGCATTCCGCCGGGACCGCCCGGCATTCCGCCAGGACCACGCATTCCTGGACCCATTCCACCGGGGCCAGCCATTCCAGGACCCATCCCCGGCCCGCCGGGACCGCCCATCCCGGGAGGACCCATGCCCGGGGGTGGGGCTTCTGCCCCCTTCTTGCCACAGCCACCCAACGCAATTACCAGGATCGCGATAGCAAGGACGCACATCAGATAAACCGGCTGCGGATGCAATCGCATGAGTGATACCTCCTGTGCCACTGTATCGCTGCTAGCCAGCGCGCCTCACATTCCCCGACCTGGTCCGGGCCCCATACCTGGCTGGGCACCCGGCCCCATCCCAGGGCCAGGCGCCGCGCCGGGAGCAGCCTGCGGGGCTCCGCCGGCGGGGCCTACCCGGAGCGCCGGTGCCTCTTCCTCTTCCACCTCGACCCGCTCGGGAAGAATGTTTAGGGCCGCACCTGTGTACCCCCAGGCGAGCCGGAGTTCCTCACTGTTTCCGAACGTGGTTGGCGACAGGAGGCGGGCGCGTTCCAGATGATGGTGGGCCTCCTGCAGGCAGTACTGCGCCACCGCTTGCTCCGGCTTGATATCCGGCCAGCCAGGGTCAGGCGGAGGCGCTTGGACAGTCGGCTCCTCCGCAGGCGGCTGTCCGCACCCGCCCACCAGCACCAACGCCATTACGATGCCACTAACTGTTAGTATCGCTGCATATCGCATCGGCTGACACACTCCCTGGTTGACCTCAGAATGCTGCCGCCCTGATGGTGCTTTCGACCTCAGTATCTGCCAATTCAGCGAACTGTTCAGAAAGTTTGGGTCGCCCTTCTGGGGGCGGATTAGCCTCTAACCATGCCGCGTACGCTTCAACATCGGCGACAGTAGGCAGCAGCCCCGAATGCAGCCAGTTGAGCAGCTTATGAGCCTTGATCATCTGTACGGCCTCAATCTGTTCGCTGAGGAAACCGCAAGCTACCCAATCCGCCGTCGGTTGCGGCGGCCAATTGGGCCCTTTGCAGGATCGCTCCCACCACCAACTCCGTCCCTGGCATAAGTAGTTATCGGCCAGCATCACCATCAGCGGACTTCGAGCGTTATCCCGTACTTTGAGCAGCGCGGGGTCATACGAGGGCCTGAGCGCCTGCGTTATCATTTCAGCGATGTGGTTGAGGCTGGCATCCGTCCGCACCCCGATCACAATATCGCCGGGCGGCTGCGTGAGAACACCTGTGGTCACGAGGCGGCGTATCAAAGCCAAAGCAACGCGCGCCTTAGCCACATCAACCGCTATCTCCTGCAAGCGTGCATTGTTTTCTGCAGCCAACATCTCTGCGAGCGCCCAGCGCCAGAAGAACGGCTCCCAGTCGCCTCGCTCCTGGGCCGCCATTATGAGCTGCTTGGCCGGCAACGAGGTCCGCGCGGCCTTCACATCTCCGAGCACCTCATCGGCCAACAATGCCCAGTATTCGTGAAAGAAGCGCTGCCTGTAGAGGTCCAGTCCTCTGGTAATCTGCGCAACCTTTGTAAGAGCCATTGACAAAGCCAGCGGCGGGACATTGTG
>JALGTI010000390.1 GCA_029821455.1 Candidatus Zipacnadia bacterium
ACTGAGCGCCGCCAGAATGCCAAAGGCTATGAAGCCGGCGGCTGCCGGGGTCATAGCCCACTGGAGGCTGCTGGTGAGGTCGGCGATCCAGCCTGCGAGGTTGAGTTGCGCAATGCCGAGGGCGGCGCCTACCAAATTAGCCCCGGCCAGAATGGCGCTGAAGTAGGCAGCAGACTCGAATTGGATTTCACTGAGTAGGCTGGCATACTCTAGGCACCACAGCATTCCGGCCAGCGGATACAACAGGCCCACCATCAGGGCATCCCCGCGCCAGATGGCTACCAGAACGACGAGCCCTCCCAGAGGGCCCGATAGCGTGAGAAAAGCGCGCTGACCGACACGCTCAGGCAAGGTCGCCTGCAGGCTGCGAGCAATCATATATCCCAGCGAGTAGAGGGCCAACACTACCCCGGTGCCCAGAGGCAGATACGGGAAGGTGCCGGTCATAAACTTGGGCATCCAACCGTACAGGGTCGAATCCGAGGCTGCGTGGAGCCCGGCCAGAAAGACTATCAGAAAAGTGGACCACGAAAGCAGATTACGAAGCTTCAGCGGGCCAGTTTCCTCCGTCTCGCTGCTCAGGTCCACGCCGCGAGTAACACCCAGTAGTAGCCCACCGCCGATCAGCACCAATCCCACCGCACCAAATGGTAGATGCAATACCAGGGCAAATCTGGCTTGTTGGCCTGGGGCGGTCAAGGACAGCATATACTGGGCCAGAGGCGGGAATATTATGGCGGGCACGTAACACGCTGAGAAAGTTATCGCTAGCATCCGGCGCTTCCAGGCTGGATACAGGTTAACCAGCAGGGAAATGGCCGCTATTGTCAAAGCCCCGCCAAATGTGCCTACTATCACCAGGCTGGCCTCAAGCAACACCACATGCCTGACTATGGCACACAGGACCAACCCTCCGCCAGTACCCAGCAGAGAAATCTGCACAACTCGCTGCACTCCCAGCCACCCTACCAGTAGGCCGATGAAGGGCAAAGCGATCAGCCCGCCCATCGCCCCGCAGCTCAGGAGCGTGCCTAGCTGCCGATTGGTTATGTCATAATGTTGTTGCAAGTGCGGGGCGAAGACAGGCAGAACGGTCCCCAGGTATGCGGAAAGGCCTAGCAGAGTAAGCAAGAGGATAGCCAGCCTCAGGTGTCCCGGAGCCTGGCCTTTCTGCTCATTCAGACTCACGAATTCAGATTGCTGGCTGTTCTGTGTTGTATTGCTTCGGTCCGTCACTGCTCAGGCAAACTCCTTAGAGAGGTGAACGCCGCCGCATTGTAACGGCTGTCTGCCTGCGGGTCAATACAGTGGGTGCCCCTCTATCCACAGGCCGGCGAGTAATCAGACTTGACTCGCCAGAAGGACTGACTGCATCAATCAAAGAAACTTACAACCATCAAAACCCTATGGATGAATTTCCGCTCGAACATAAAAACATGGCATGTAGGAGACCAGAAACCTTGGAGGATGTAGTCTATAAACCAATTGGTATCATTCACTCTCCCTTCAAAGAACCCCAGGGCACGCCCATACAACCGCCGGCGGGCCGGGATGTGGAGGGGACGGTCGAGGTATTTCCAGAATATGTTGAAGGTCTGAAGGACCTGGACGGGTTCTCCCACATTATTCTCATATACCATTTTCACCTGTCTAAAAGAGTCTCCCTGACAGCCACGCCGTTTATGGATGACCAGGCTCACGGGATCTTTGCTATTCGCGCGTGTGCCCGGCCAAATCCAATCGGCATATCACAGGTTCGTCTGGTGAAAGTGGATGGCAACATTCTCCACATCCGGGATATGGATATCGTGGATGGCACACCGCTGTTAGATATCAAGCCCTATGTTCCCCGGTTCGATGCACGTGAAGCAGACAGGACAGGGTGGCTGGAAGAGCGTGTGGAGCGGCTTCCCAAAGCCCGCGACGACGGACGCTTTCTGGGCTGATTGGGCTGACCAGACGCATACTCGTCTCAACACCGAGGAGACAAAGACCATGCTTTGCCGTGTGCTCACCGACGAGCAAATCGAAAGAATCGATGGGGCTTCCCTGCGGATACTAGCAGAGGTCGGTGTGCAGGTTCCTCATGAAGAGGTGCTTAACAGGTTCGCCGACGCAGGAGCAACCGTAGACCATGAAGCGCAACTGGTGAGGATTCCTCGCGAACTGGTGCAAGGTTCCCTAGAGCAAGCTGGCAAGCAGTTCACCATCTACGGCCGCGATCTGTCTCGCACAGCCGCCTTCGGCTGCGGTCAACGGAATTATAACAGCATCGCCGGTGAGGCCTCCTGGGTGGACGAAGTAGGCACTGAGCGACGCTACGCAACCCTGGCCGATGTCGCCACGGCTTCACGATTGGGCGATGCGTTGGACAGCCTGACCATTGTCGGTGCGATGTCAGATGCTTACGATGTCCCCGCAGAAGTGACATGTGTCGAGGTCATGGCCCAGATGCTCAAGTACACGACCAAGCCGATACATTTTTGGTTCCACGACCGGGCCTCGGCGAAGTTCATCCTCGAGATGATGATTGCGCTGCGCGGCGACGAGCAGC
Organism: Candidatus Zipacnadia bacterium; assembly: GCA_029821455.1. GTDB lineage: Bacteria > Armatimonadota > Zipacnadia > Zipacnadales > Zipacnadaceae > JALGVG01. Next base: position 2,555 of record JALGTI010000390.1, read on the forward strand.
AGGCGCGTAAATATCCGCTCTGCTACCCTTTCCTGGAGCCGATAAGCCCGCTGCGTTTCCCGTTTGACGGCGTTGACCTTCTGTTTGAGACGGCCCGGCTCAACCTGCCCGTGCCGATCGGCCCGATGGCCCAGATGGGTCTCTCCGCTCC
>JALGTI010000391.1 GCA_029821455.1 Candidatus Zipacnadia bacterium
CCTTGACATCGAAGAGAAATTCCGCGAGAACGGCCTGATCTACGACCCACAGACCGTGGAGGGTATGGCTTTTGGGGAGGGGCTTGAGCAGTGCGCTATGAGCTGGAAGTGTATGCTGCCGCACTATATGGGATTGGCCAAGCCCATTGAGAACGATCCCAGCCTGTCAGTCATCGGTGCAGCGTATCTGGTCAATGCAGAATTCAAGGAGCGCGTGCTCTTCGCAGATGATGTGTGCCTGCTGCTGTGCGAGGGTGAGGACGGGCGACCGATTGCGCTATTTCACCGAACGGCGGTTCAGTTGAAGGACCCTCAGCTCTATGCGCATGTGCCGATAGAAGGCCTTAATCTGGAAGTCTGGGGTATGTATGACAAGTTCTGGTCGGCGCAAGCTCCTACAGCGATGCCGCCCGGCCACCTACACGTGCCGGTCTTCACGGCCGATCGGACCGACAGGAATACTTATTACTACCTCATTGCCAGCGACATATCATTCGAGGATTTCCGCGAGAGGCTGGCCGGTGTCGAGATCAATACCGAAGCACGGTGACAGCTCGCTTCCTGAAGACCCGCCGCAATCGGGATGTGAGGAGATTAGGGAGACGGGATGACGGCGTTTCGAGGGAATTGGAGACTGCTGTAAGTATGTCTACGCCTCGCCGCCTCACGCCACGGCCTCGGGTGCCCTGGTAGTGGGCGGTCGTATGCCTGCATTGGGGGTGCACGTTGGCCACGATAGTGGTATGAGCTGGAAACACTGCCGCATTGACCCGGTCATCCGGGGTGACCCCTGATGGCCTGGAACCGATCCGCTAGATGCTGCCCAGTGTAGAGAACAGCACCGGGGCGGAGTGAGAGCTCCCTTCTCAGAAGCGCTGCGTGAGCCAACACATAATGGTGAAGCACCAGCATGGTGCAGCGTGTGGTGGATGGCAGCCCAGCGGGACTTTTCCATTGAAGACTGAGAGACCGCAGGCCTGGGAGCATTATGCGCGAAGTAGCACGCCCATTTTGTCCAGCTCGTCCATCATAGCCTGGATGTTCTCCCACGGGTATGGGGGATAGGAGTCGTTGGTGTCTCCCATCATGTGGCGATAGCCCCGGGTTTCTTCGACGGCCAAGCGCGTCCGGGCACGTATCTCGTCCAAGTCCGGCTCGTACAGTAGGTTGACGTTGGCGGCGCCCCGTGTCACGATGTCCTCTCCCAGTATTGCTCGGGCGCTTCGCAGGTCGGTCAGGTCACCCAGAGGCAGATGAGACAGGCTTTCCACTACATCCACGCCGGTAGTGTTATACGCGCCCATCTCGATGAGCTTGTTCATACGCCCACAGGTGTGCATCCAGCACCGCAACCCTAGCTGGTGGGCAACGTGAAAGAGCCGGCGCAGCTCGGGGACAAAGTACTTCTCCCAGATCGCGGGTGAATACAGTTCCAGGCCATTGACCGCTCCGCGAACGAAATCAGCACCCGCCGCGGCGGCGCAGCGCACCCATACTGCTTGGGCTTGCTCCTGGGTCTCGAACAGGCGCTCCATTTCGCTGGTGTGATCCACAAGTAAATAGAATGCGGTAGTGGCGTCAATGAACAGATTGCTGGTCAACTCAAAAGCTGCGGCGCCGGCTGTAACAACCAGAGGGACTTCGGCGGGCCAGCGCTCGGCCTGTGCTGACAAGCGGGCCGTTGCCACCCCTGCCACATCTGGATTGCTAACAGCGGCCTCTGCGGTTGCCTCGATCAGGTAAATCCAGGCGGGCAGGTCACTCTCGGTTTTGACAAAATGTTCCTCCCACATAGCGGGTCGCCGCTTCGGCGTGAAAAAGACTTCGGACAGTTCGCCCTGGGGGGTAGTTATCTTGCTGAACCGACGTATTCCCTCCTCAGTTGTCTCCTCGTGCACTTCTAGTTCGATGTCATCTATGAATCTGATGGCCTCAAAGGGAGTGATGTAGCCCAGCCAGCCATCAACGTGGATGCCCGTTTCCCGGCTACACCTGACGATCAACTCCGGAGTTATCGGCGAGTCAACAACATCTGCGTATGAGACGGAGGTGTCCTCTTTGCGCGGCTCAATGCCGAAGTACGAAGCAGCGGTGGACTCGGTATCGCTCATGAGGACGGGGACAAGGTGGGGATCACCGTCGTCCATCCACTGTATGAGCGGCTTGGTGTTTCTGGGCTTTGCTTCCATATTTGCTCCTTATACGCGTGCTACCTGCTCTGCAGATGGGCTATACGGTTCACACAAAGCAGCATAGTTTTCGGCAGGTGTATCCGGCGGCACCTCACAGCCCGGGGCTAGTATGAAAGGCGGCCCCGCCTCGCGAATGCATCGGCGGCATTCTTCTCTAACCTTTTCCGGTGTGGAACGAAGCAGAATTGCCACTGGGTCGAAGTTGCCACACAGGCAGACATCTGGACCTAAGATGCGCCGGGCCTGCCGCAGGTCAACCTGCCAGTCTATATCAATCATTTCGGCCTCAATACTAGCCATTGCCTCCAGCAATTGGGTGATATCTCCACAGATGTGCAGTTTGGCTGGTACACCCATGCCCCGGATGGCGGTGATTAGCTCGCGTTCAAGGGGCAATATCAACTCGGTGAAATGGTCAGGATGGACCAACGAGGCGGCAGATTCGCCGACCCCGACAAAGTCAGCGCCAGCGTCAACCTGGGCCTGCGCAAAGGCT
>JALGTI010000392.1 GCA_029821455.1 Candidatus Zipacnadia bacterium
GCATGAATGAGTATGGCGAGGTGGCCATCCAGGTGGCCCTGGTCCGCGACGCCCTCACCAAGATGGGCGACGCGTGAAACGTCAAACGACTCCACTGAAATAACCTTAACAACTGAACGCCAGACCAGGCTGAGGCAGTAGGGGTAGCCGTAGTCGGCGCCAGAGCCAGGTCCGAAGCAAAGACAAAAAAGAAGATGCCCTCGCGCTTGAGGCACAGCTACTGCCTGCTGGATCGGGCTCAGGTCGCCCGGCTGCCGCTATCTTGGCCAGATACCGTTGGATGCGCCGCACGTTGACCATGATTGGCGGCCCGATCATCGCGGTCTGCATGCGCAGCAGTCCCCGCACCGGCAGTTGATCATCGGAGAAGGGATGTTTCACAGCGCCGACGGTCCCTTCGACCGCCGCCCGGGGATTCTTGCCCGCCTCACGATAGGCGGCCGTGCGACGCCGGCGTTGGGCAATGTCCACTTCGCGTTGACTGAAGCCTAAGCGGTGGCGCGGGTCAAGCTTGCCCGCCCGTGTTGGGCATTTTGACTGCAACGGACAAGCCTCACAGATGACGGGATCAAAGTGGGCGCAATAGCGTCCCGGATTGCGCCCCCTTTCGATGGACACGGTCTGCCCGTACGGACAGGTGATCTCGGGTAGTGGTGAACCGATGATGCCCGACCCCTGCTCAACCTCTGGATCCGGGGGTGTCTCGTTCGCAACGGTTGGCTTCTCCGCGCAAGGCGCATCCGATGATGGCTGGCCAGGGATGCCCTCAGCCTGGGCACCAGTGTCGCCCGCCAGGCTGCTACCTGAAACCGCGACATCCCGTGGATGGGCACTGTCAGCCGATGGGTGCTCGCCTGTGGCAACCTCTATGGGGGAGCAGGGGTTGCCCGATGACGACTCGTCCGACGCCGGGCCATCCGGCGCGCAAGCGCTCTGGCTTGGCGGCTCCTCGGAGCCCGCCTCTGCGTCTGTATCGACGTTCTGGGGTGAGGGCGCCTCGCAGCCAACTTCCGTCGCTGAACGGCTCTCCTCCGCTGATGGCTCTCCGAGCGCGGCGCGTGCCGGGGCCCCGGCACGCTCTTCCGAGGCTTCCTGGCACACGCTGGGCTCTGGCGAGTCATGTCGGCTCTCGAGCAACTGCCCATCGAGGGGGGCATCAATGTGAAAGTCGGCCAGGTTCAGTTTGTTGGGGTTGGGCGCCTTGCCGCGCAGTTCCGTGGGGACCTGCACCACTCCGTGCTCGCGTAGCACTTGGTCAGTAGCCGGACTACAGAAGCCGCCATCATTGTATATCACCTCCACACCCGTGCGCGCTTTCAGCTCGGGAAGGGCTTGTGCCAGTAGGGTAGCGTCCTCCGTGTTGTTGGGGGCGACCTGTACGTTCACAATCAACTGGAAGGGGTTATCGTCCCCGGAAGTCTCTGTCACGACGGTCACGTATCCCTCGTACTCTTGGTTGCCTTTGCGACGGAAGGTCGCATCGGGGTCGTCAGGAGAGCGCAGACTGCTGGGGCTGATGGCTTTGCCGGGCTTGGCTTCCGCCGTGCGCTCCACCACGTTGTACTGCTCGTGGAAGACCCGCTGCAGCATCTGGTAGACGTCGTGGTCGCCGTAAAGAGTGGACAGTTCTGCCAGTAGGCGGTACATCAACTGGCCGATCCGCGCCATGTGGGAGGCCGTGTCCTGGCCCCGCAGGTGGTAGACGTACTGACTGGCGGAGCCTTTCAGGTAGGGTGCAAAGGCTTCAGCGTAGTAGGCCTGGTCGGCTTCGCTGAGCATCCGGTGCACACGCTGCAAGACCTCCACCAGGAGTTCCAGGCGAACCATCCGACGGATGTTGGAACTCACTTGCGTGCTATCGATGCGTAGCCGGTCGGTCTGGATGTCAAAGGCCTCGGCCTGCGCGTCCGTGATCTGGGCGAAGGCCTCGTGGACGAGGTCGCGGCCGGTCCGGCGCTTGTAGGCATCGAGACGGCGACGAAAGTTGTACACCGTGCGCAGGTCAAACTCGCCTTCGCCCAGGTTGTCCAAGCCGACAGCGTAGCGGACTTGCATGTCGTAGCTCAGGTGATCGTACGTTTCGGCATCGCTCCAGCCGAAACCGTACTTGATGGCATCAAAGCTGAGCATCCGATTGACCGGCACATTGGGGCGCGACGCTTTGTCACTGTACAGCACGGCAAAGGGCTCTTCGTCCAGGCGGCTGTAGACCTCGCGTCGATACACGGCCGCCCACGACATCTCGAGACGCCTGCGCTGCTTGCTCGAGAGCTTGTCCAAATCGCAGAACAGGTGAGGCTGCAGATGATCGTCATTGGGTCGGAACATACTTCGCTCCCTTGGCAGAATGGCCTTCGTTTCTCAAAACCCTGCAGCCATCAGCTGGATTCGCCCTTTTCGCTACCTTTTTTCAGTGGAGTCATAATACGTAACGCGTACTGCGTAAGGCCGCTCAAAGCGGAGGATGCTGCCTGGCGGTACGTTTACGCATTACGCAGTACTTGTTACGCAGTAGGAGAACGAGGTACACTTTGCCCGTCCAAATTCGCTATTTCGACCTGGCCCTGGCCCTTCCTCACGCCCTGAACTGCGATCTCTGCGTCGGCCGCCTGGTGCAGGCGCTTGAGGCGCGGCCGGGGGTGGTGTCGGTGCAGCTCACGCCCGAGCGCGACAAGATCGCCG
>JALGTI010000393.1 GCA_029821455.1 Candidatus Zipacnadia bacterium
GCAGTATGAGAACATCAGGGCAGCCGGTTTCGTGAGATATGGTTTCGGTCTGCTCTGGGGGTTTGTGCTCGCGGCTGAGGTGCTGCTATTTACCGGAGGGAGCAGGGCGGCCTACTTCGTCGCCGCTGGAATAGGCGTGGGCAGTGTTATTGTCTGGCTGGCGACAGTCGGCTTTTCTCTGGCCGCCTGTGAGAGGAGATGGCATGGCGGGGGGTATGTCACAGGGATAGGGATTGCAGTCTGGCACCTGTTGATGTTCGGAGTGCTGTCGCGAGTGTTCTCACCGCGGGCCTCTTCTCCGCTGGGTGTGACAGGTATTGTGCTGGCCATCGACCTGTTCGCAATCGGGGCAGTGGTGATAGTGTTGGGGGTGAACGGGTTTCAGTTCATTCTGTCGGTCGCTGACCTGCTTTCCCGTGGTGAGCGTGTGCCGGTGCAGAGTGCCTTACTTGAGTTGGGACGAACCTGGGTCCACGCCCGGCTTCCCAATGTGGTAGCAATGCAGTCGATCCACCCCGCTCTGTACCTACTCTTGTTCGGCGGAGGGGGCGGGGTGATACTGCTGTGGCACGTAGGATCACTTTTGTGGTCAGGCCCAGTGACTCGGGAGGTGGGGATAACCGTAGGGCGCGATCTGGGGTTGCTGGTTCTAATCTGGGCTCAGGCAGGCTGGTATCAGGCGGCCTACAGCTTTCTCTCGGGCCAGGTCAGGCCAAAGGTGTGAGGTCAGGAGTGAACAGCGACGGTTGGGCCCCGTGGAAGAATCGGCCAGTGCTGTACTGGGGTACGGCCCTGGGAGGCACGGCAGCTTTCTGCGTGTATTCACAGTCCTGGCAGGGCGGCCATCGCATCATCTACGACCTTTGTGCTGGAGTCGCTGTGTTCTCGTTCGTCGCTCAGATCGTGGTTGAGGCAGTGGCAGGTCAGGGGGGACGTTGTTGGTGGTCACGGGCCGCGGCGCTGGTGCCCATGTCGGTGGTGCCCGCCGGCCGAGTCCTTCTGCATTGGCCGATATCAGGGCACGCTACCGACGTGCTGATTGTAGCTGGTGTTCAGGTATTGAATAGACGCCTGGCGGTGTGGCTAAGGGCACTGTACTGTCTGGCTGCGGGCGCAGTTGTGGGACTGCGGTGGTTTCATTTTGACACGGGCGGGCATTGGGAGACGCTCTGGACCGTCGTGATTGCTGCCGGCTGGGTAGGACTTGCTGCACTGGCATGCAAGGGTGGTGGCGTGTTAGTAGGCAAGCCGGGCGACTTGGCAGACGGAGAAGAGTCATGTGTTCAACGGTAACCTGCCGGGGCTCTCCGCGAAAGTAAGGAGGCAAGACATGAAAGATTGGCTGGAATGGACACGACGGACTGCGAAGCAGCTAGTCGAGCAATTTGTGCCTGCTGAGGCTAATTTGTTCGATGACATATGGCCCAAGTTGCGGAGAGAGGTGGAGCAGTGGCGGGGACAGGTGCCTACGGACAAAGGGATCAGACGCTATCGGAAGCGGGCGGCCTCTGTGTTGGGACCGGGCATCCGGGTGAGAGGCAAGGGCCTCGTCACCCCCTGGGTGGTAGGTGTGTTGGTTGCTTCTGTCTTAGAAATGGCTGGAAGTTCGAGTCGAGGGTCTGAAGACGTCCAGCGCGTGCTTCGCAAGTACGGCAAGCGTTTTGGTCTTTCGTTGCAAGGTAGTGATGAGCAGGAAAAGGTCGCGTATGCCCTGGCTGACTTGGTGGAGGTGGAAGTAGGTCGTTTCGGGGAGGTCAGGGTTAGCGGCCCACCTGTAGAAACCAAGACCTTCCGTATCTTTGCTGAGGAGTATGATGAGCCACTGCTGCTGGATGCCGGTGAACTGAAGGACTGGCGGCGCGGTGCAGGGAGAAAAGAGCGTACGGTGTTCATCGACGAGACGCAGGGGTTGTTCACGGTGGAAAATGAGCCAGTGAAAGTACCGCCGATCTCAAGGAGAGCATTGCGGGTGCTGCTGGACCACGGCGGTGAGGCCACCGGATACGACGTGCTGTATGAGGAAGTCAAGGAAGAAAGACTACACAGGTCAGGGTATGAGAGGAGTAGCATTCACCGCTGGTTATCCGACCTGCGCAGCGGGCACGAAAAGCTTGACGATTGGGTAGCCACCACAGAAGGCTATGGCTACCGCTGGAGCGGACCCTCGAGCTTTTGTGTCATCGAGGTAGTGAAGAAAGCTACAGAAGAGATTTAGATCACTCGTCTCGGTGGTAGAGGCGGACGAGTAAGTCACGCCACGCGTCGACAAAGACTTCATAATCTGCATAAAGGGCGCGTGGTTTCTCCTGAAGACCCCCACAAGCGATCCACAAGGCAGAGCAGTCATCGGCTAACTGGCAGTCCAGGTCAGGGCCGGTAGGATACACGACCACATTCTGGATGTATCGGTCCCGGCCAGCGGTCTCGTCGGCACGGTATTCGGGCTCCAGCCGGGCTAGCAGTTCGGGCTGACTGTGCTGGAAGGACCCGACCTCGGCACTCTGTGGATTTGTCCCCGTAGTACGAAACCAGTAGCGACAGGGTGGTTGTCTTCTGTATCGAGGATAGTAGGCACGCGGCTCGGGGACCACCGAGGAGGCATGGTAGGGACAGAACGTGTACCGGCAAGCCTCCACGAGGTTGGTGAACAGGTGTATAGCGGTCGTGTCAGAGGGTTCCGG
>JALGTI010000049.1 GCA_029821455.1 Candidatus Zipacnadia bacterium
ATCCTGCTCAACCGCTTTGCCGAGATCTATCACACCTACTTCGCCCCGCACGTTGGTGGCGGAACTACCCACTGGCGCGATGCCCACCGGATGTGTCCGAGCAATTTTGAACCAGGCGGGATCGAGACGCTCGCCATCGCCTACGACCTGGCCTTCGAAGGCATCGCCAGGGGCGAGAGCATTGTGAAGTTGTTCGCCACAAAGGGGAACGCCGACTACAACGGTGACGGCAAGCTCACTCCCGATGCGCTTGAACTGCTGAAGTTCAAAGTGGAAGACCAGCTCCACCGTGACGGGCTGTACTTTGAGGACAGGTCGGCTTACCGGCGCGCCAAGACCGACCAAGGTTAGACGGCCTCGTGGCTTATTCACTCCGAGCAGCAAGTCGGCCTACACCTGCACATGACCGGTGCGCCCAACCGCGAAGTGTTCATGTGCAAGGGCGAGGGCTACGGTGTCGTTGGCGAAAGCGCCTTTGACCCCTACACTGTCACCCGGCATCAAAGCGCGACCGAGCCGTGCATGAGTATTTTTGCAGCAGCGATGGAGCCATACAAGGGCGAGACTTTCGTGACCAATATCCGCCCCCTGGACATGCAGCCTTACACGGCATCAGAACCGGGTCTGGAGCCGGTGGCGATAGTAGTGGAGACGAGGGGTGAGAAGACCTTCTACATCCTGCACAACCCGGACCGCGACACACTGCGCACACTGCAGTTTCCAGATCGGATCCATGAGCTCATACAATCTCTTGGAGTATTCGTCGAGATGCGCCTCGATTTTGGGGTCTGTGATAATTGTCTCTGCCCCTCTATGAGTGGGAAAAGCAGCGAAAAAGCAGGTTCTACCCCGGGATTGAGGCATTGCTGAGCCGCCAGATCGCCTCGGATGGACCGGGGAATCACGACATAATCCGTAGGCTTGCCGCCTTCTTCAGCAACTTGCACCGAACCTTTACGGTAACACCCGATCCCACAGCGTTGGAAGGCTCCTGCGTTTATCAAACAGCCAACAGCAGCAACCCCGAGAACGCGAACCGAGTTTGCGTGGACATATTTGAACTGGTTCCGGTCGAATAGCAGGAAGTACCCGCCCAAACGGCGAACTAACCGATTGCTCGCCTTGCAGGTGTGGTTTGCCCGTTTGACAGTGGTAGTGCCACGCCCCCGCAGCGTCGGGCTATCGTTGACGTAATCCGTGCTCCGACACGGTAGCGGAAGGGACGAGGCATGGCTGAACCTATCTACTTCGACTGTAACGCAACTTATGGACCATATCCCAACTGTTGTGAAGGCCAGTTACTCTGCACCTGAAGGGAGTGTGTGTTGTGACTTGGAAAGACGGTAAGCGTTGGGTTTACTCCATCACCTACGATGAGGGGTGTGAGGCGCTGCTGGACAATGCGGTGCCAGTTCACCGCAAGTACGGCATCCCCGGGCACGTGGCGCTGGTGGCCAGGGAAGTCGGTGTCCCGCGTATGGCGGCCGGCAGCAGCTACGAAGGGATGATGATCCTTTCCAGAGAGCAGATTCACATGCTCGTCGCCGAGGGCTGGGGCGTATCGTGTCACAGCATGACACATGCCGCTATCACCGACGAGAACGCTGAGTATGAAGTGGTGGAAAGCCGCAAGGTGTTAGAGGACGCTCTGGAGATGCCGGTGACGATGTTCTGCGTCCCCAACAGCAACGAGAGCTATCCCGCCTCACGGGCGGTCGCGCACAAGGCTGGCTACAATTCAATTTTGACAATCTATGACGATGTGAATATAATAGAGAGTGACCTGTTGAGGTTGTGCCGGTGCCCGTTGCATACCGAATACCCTCCGCCATTCTATTCGGCATACGACCCGTACAAGCGCATCCATCAGGCCATTGACGCCGGCGGGTGGATTATTGATTATTGCCATTGCCCGATGCCCGACAGGCCAATCCACCCCTGGAAGGACTGCACACTGCAGCAGCTTGAAGAGCGCTTCCAGACCGTGCTGCGCGTCGGCGGTGATGATGTGTGGCTTGCAGAACCAAATGAAGTTGTCGAGTACATACTGAACACCAAGAGGTGACATAGAAATGGTTGTGAAGGCTGAGCGAGCGAAGTACGGCGCGGCTGCCTACAAGGACGCTGTCGGTGAAATCCCCACGCAATGGCCGCGCACGATTGGCCCCAATGCAATGAAGTACCTCCAGGAGGTTGTGGACAGTGGGCTGACCTGTGATATGATCGGGCGCTTCGAGGAGGCATTTGCCAAGGAGTACGGTGTCAAGCACTGCATTGCCGCTCCTGGCTGTACACCTGCGCTGGCAATACTGGCGGCTGCCTTTGACTTCGATGCTGGCGACGAGATTATCGTCAGCCCGGTCACCGACTATGGAACCGTTCAGGGCCTTATCCGGGAGAATTACATTCCGGTTTTTGCCGACACTGCCCCCGGCACGGTCAACCTCAGTGCTGAGACCATTGAGCCCTGCATCACTGACCGCACCCGCGCGATCCTGGTGGTGCACAAGACCGGCCTCATCGCGGACATGGACCCCATCAACGAACTAGCCGACCAGCACGGGCTGATCGTTTATGAGGATGCGTGCCAGGCCATTTTCGGCGAGTATAAGGGTCGCTATGCTGGTACGCTCTCGACGGCCGCCGGGTTCTCCTTCGATGCCGAGAAGACGATGGGGTCAGATATTGGTGGCTGCGTAATAACAAATGACGATGAGTTGAACGACCGCGTGCGCTTTATCGGCCAGAGTCGGGGCGCGCGGATGAAAGAGCACTTTGGCCGCCTGCATACCGAGTGCGGTTATGCCTATCGGATGCCTAACTGCACAGCGGCTATCTGCTTGGCGCAGCTTGAGATTATCAGGGACCAGGTCGCCCACCGCGACAAGATGATCCGGCTGCTGAGTGAGTTGATTGGTGAGGTTCCCGGTGTCACACCGTTGCCGATCCCTGATTATATGAATGTCTACTCTCCCTGGATGTTCGGGATGAGCATTGACCCGGAGCAGTTCACCTGCAGCGCTGAGCAGTTCGCCCAAGAGCTTGCAGATGGTGGCATCCCCGCACCCGGGCAGGGCAAGTACTACCTGATGCCGGAAGCCTGCACATTTCTGGAAGAGAACGCTCGCAACAAGGTCTATCCCTATTCGATGCCACCGGCCTCCAGAGAGTACCACTACGGCGAGGACACCTGCCCCACCGCCCACGTCTTCTTGGAGAACTGGATCCGCTGGTCCACGTTCTGCGAGAAGTACCAGCCCGAGCACTGCGAGCTGGCCGCAGCAATTGTCCGTGAGGTTGCCGATCGCAACCGCAAGTAGCCCATGCAGGGGGACTGCTCGTGCCGCGCCCCTGTAGGCTCTCTTGTCGCGAAGGTGTCCGCCATGAGCGAGGCAGCCATAAAGCTGACTGGGCGGTACTATCGAACCATTCCGCTCGACAGCATGGGGTACGAGACGGAAGCACTCGAACTTGACCCCGACAAGACTGCTTTGGTGGCCATGCACTGTTGGAACATCGGCTGCGAGGATGGGCCGGAGATTGATCCCAACTTCTGCGTGGGCATGGGGACGTACGAGTCGCTGCGGGAAGCTGGGCGTATCATGCGGGAGCGCATGCGCCCGGCCATGGACGCGGCCCGCCGTGCCGGCGTCGTTGTCTGTCACCTGGAGAGCGAGCGGACGGCCCGCAACTTCTCTCAGGCCCAAGATGACCTCGACCCGCCACCTGCATTACCCTCGCACGCCTCAAGTCCGGTCGTGCTGGGCTGGCGCGAGCAGATTGTGGCGCGCTCACACGGCCAGGACTATGCCCATAACTCTCCCTACGCCTGCATGGACAGGGCCAAAGTCGTCCACCCCCTCCCCGGTGAACCGGTCGTCTACCAGACCGGCCAAATGGATCGCGTTCTGCGTCGGCGCGGCGTCGAAAACCTCATCTATTCCGGCTTCGCCACCGACATGTGTATATTGCGAGCGCCGGGTGGCATTGAACCTATGGCCGGCTTTAGTTACAGGATGTTCCTCATCCGTGACGCCACCGTTGGCGTGGAGTTCCCCGACACCTTCGACGAGCGCATCGCCACCCGCTGGGCCATCCGCTACTTCGAGACCCACTTCGGCGACACTGTGCTGACCGACGACTTTATCCAGGCATGTGAGGCCATCTCATGACTTCCCGTGAACGTGTCCTGGTAGCTCTGCGCCACGAGATCCCCGACCGCGTGCCCTGGATGGAGGGCATCGTTGATGATTCGCTAGCCACAAAGCTGGTCGGCGAGGAGATCAGGGTCAACTGGGATATCGCGCCCGACGGGACGCCGGTAAGCTCAGGCGCTGAACTAGCCGAGATGCAGAAGAGGGTCTGTCGGGCCCTCGGCAAGGACAACATCAACTGGAATGCGTTCGCGCCTATCTATGCCGGTAAAACCACCCTCGAGGGCGTCGTTGTCGTAGGCGAGGGTGAGATTCACACCCGCGCTGACCTGGCGCTGATGCAGTTCCCCGACATTGATGCGCCCGGTTTTCTAGAGCCAGCCCGTGAGTTCATCGCTCACAAGGAAGACTTCTGCGCCGTGGCCTGCATTCGTCTGGGCATCGGCGCTACGATTATGAGCATGGGCCTGCAATCGTTCTCCTATGCAATGGCCGATGACCCTGACTTGATTATAGAAGTGTTGAGGCGGTATGGAGATTGGACGATACGACTGGCGCCTCGCCTCGCCGAGATTGGCTTCGACATTTTTTGGGCCTTTGACGATGTGGCATTCAATTCCGGCCCGATGTTTTCACCACAGTTCTATCGCGATGTCGTGCTGCCAACTCAGAAAGAGGCAGCCGATGCACTTCCCCTTCCGCTTATCACCCACAGCGACGGGGATATGACGCCTATCCTGGACGACTGGCTCCAGCTTGGCCAGCAGGCAATCCATCCGCTCCAGCCTGACGTGATGGACATCAACGAGGTGAAGGCCAGCTACGGAGACCACATTTGTCTGGTCGGCAATATCTTTATGGATGACCTCGTTCATAAGAGCCCAGATGATATCACGGCGCAGGTGCAGGATCGCATTGAGAAGATTGGCGTGGGAGGTGGCTACATTATCTCATCCTCTAATAGCCTCACTGCCGATATGAAGCCAGAGAACATCATCGCTATGATGAATGCCATAGACGAGTTTGGCTGGTATTAGCTGTTTTTGGTCAGTCAAGATCTTCCGGCAGGCCCTTCCAGCTATCCAGCCCGCTCAGGTCAACGACTTTCCCCTCATAGGCCCAGCTTTCGGTCCCCGGCATTTCGCTGAACAGCTTGCACTCCGCCGACGCAGCATCCAGCAGATCGGCCAGACCCGCAATCGTCTCCCAGCCAATCTTTTTGATCTGACCGGCCGAGGCATAGGCCCCATTGACGGCAAGCGTTGCTTTCAGCGCCTCGTTCAGCGGCGCATACGGCCTGACCTGCTCCCCACGTATCTGAGCCACGAATTTCCCATACATGGCATCACGCCTGCATTCAGACGCAAAGCTGAACGGCTCCTGGCCATCAATCTCGACAGTGATCTTAGCCGTATCCCACGAGGCGTGGCCTTTGGTGCCATAGATATTCAGGTCCAGCCGGCTGCGCTCCTCGTCCTTCACGCAAGTTGTCGCGTAGACGTTGAGTTGCGCTTCCCCAAGGTCAGCTCGCAGGCAGGCGAGGTCCTCACACTCGAGGGTGTCGTGCACAGTATACGTCTCGGCCTGCATGGTCAGTGGCGTCGCGTAGGTGTCCTCGCGGGTGCCCATCTGCAGCGGGCATCCCATCAGCGAATCGCTTGCCGGCCCAGTAGGCGCGCTCATAATAGTCGTCGGCCCGCCACAAGGCGGTAACGCGTCGCTACCCGTACCTTCCATATTCTGTTGCCAACTCTTCTTGCATACTTGGGCCACCGTGGCTTCCTTGGCCAACTCCACTTCTGCCTGCCGCGGTTCGGCGGGCTCGCCGCCCTGAGCAACGCCGAAGGGCAATTTGCTAATGATCTGTTCGGGCGTGTGCTTCTTTTGACTCATCAGCTTGCCCCTCTCTGTTGTCCAGTTCCTCAAAATATTAACATCAAACCTGGACCCGTTTCTGGGGGCTAGGTCAGCAGTTCGTCACCCATGGCCAGAGCGGGGTTCATACGAGTAGCAAGGACAGTGAGTTTGCCATAACGCTTGGTCTCCTCCGACACATGAGGGTCGAAGGCGAAAGCGCAGACTATCAGGGTGTCGAAGCCAATGCCCTGGACTGCTTCCTTGGCAGCTTCCTTCACGAGCTGCGGACCGACGGTGCCGTGTTCGGGGCCGATGCAGACGGCCACGTGGCGAGTGGTCTCGTCTTTCTCCGTGTATTCCCCCACCCCGTGCAAGTAGAGACCAGCATAGGGTCTCAGGAAGTCAAACTTGAGGCGCTCGTTCTTGATGGTGTTCTGGAGGCCGGCGGTCTTTAGGTTTTCCAGGATCATCGTCTCAAACTGGCCGGGGCCAGGCGCTTCCTGAGCCTCGCGCTCGGAGGCGGGTAATTCGTCATCGGTAGCGAGCATGCAATGTGGAGACAGGTTGTCCACGGTGAACGGGCCGGTAACGCGGATGCGTTTCCTGTCCTCGTATGGCTGGTCATACAGGATTTCGGTTTCTGACTTGCGGGCGATGGATCCGCCAATCTCCCTCCGTCGCTCCTGGCGGAACTCCCACCATTTGGCCAGTGCCTCCTTGGCTTCGCCCACCTAGCCTTCGTCCAGCTCGCGGGGGACTTCCCATTCCTCCGAGGATTGATCCAGTTGCTTGTTTAGCTCGGCCCGGATTGGCTCAAATTTCTCCTGCCAACGGGCGTGGATTTCGTCAATCTCTTCGTTGTTGGCGATGTCTCTCAGAGTGATATGCGGTACACGCTTGTAGACGAAGCCCTTCCTAATATCACTTTCGGGCGCAGGGGCATCCTGGACGAGCGGGTGGCCCGTGATCCCAGCTTCCTTGGCTCCGCTTTCGTGCGAGTCGGTCAGTGTGTAATAGGGATAACGGGCGGTCATCAGCCGCGTGCGGGCTAGAGCTATGGCGACGCGGGAGGTATCAACCTGCATACTTCGCCCCCAGCGCTTTCTACTTGTAAGCCCGGATCTTGCCGTCGCTGCACGGGAGGACGATTTCACAGAGGCCATCCCCGTCAACATCAGCGACCAGAGGAGACCCAGCGGCGGGTGCCTGGACCTCCCACAGTACCTTACCATGGCTTTGGTCAATGGCCTTGTAGGCTGCCAGGCCAGCCAGGAACTCCGGAAGCCCATCGCCGTCAACGTCGGCCGTCACGACATCGGTGGTCTGCTTGATGCCCTCCAGTTCCCACTTCAGCGTGCCTGTGGCAGCATCGTAGCAGCGGAAGAAGCCGCCGTCGTGGATGACTCCGAATTCCAGTTTACCGTCCCCATCAACATCGGCAATGCCAGGGTTGCGGCGAGCCATCTCTGCTTTTCCGGGGTCAAATGTCCAAATGAGCTCGCGGTCAAGTGTCCATGCCCCCCATTGCCCCCAGCTAGCTGCCAGCAAGATTTCCAATTCGCCATCTCCATCGAGGTCAACAGGTATCTGGGTCCCGTAGGCTGTCCAATGTTCGCTTTTGCCCGGTTCCTGCTCCCAGATACGGTTGGCAATGACCGGCTCGTGAATGAAGCTGCCGTCCTTGCCGCTGAGCACTATGCACAGGTCCAAGGCGGTGAATAGCACGTCATCGCACCCGTCGCCGTTGATGTCAGCCACAGTCGCTGGCTGGTGATAGGGCCCCAGGAGGTGATGCCATATCCTCTCGTCGGAGCCATCATTGCACCACAGGACACTACCATCCCGGCCGTCCAGAGCAAAACTCTGCGTATCTGCGTATACGCTATTCGTTCCGACATGGTGCTTGGGCCGCATCCGGGCAGCTGCATAGACGTCGAGATGACCGTCGCCGTTGAAGTCGCCAAAGATGGCGCGCCACACTGGTATCTCCGTCTCCCATATCGTCTGACCCCGGCAGTCCAGCAACCTCGCGCCTTGCTTGGCGCGCCCCATCTTGCATGTGACCAGGATCTCCTGCTCGCCGTCGCCGTTAAGGTCGGCGATCAAGGGCATTGCCAACCCGCCGGGCACTGGGACTGCCGCACCATCTGCTTGCCACAGCAACCGGGGTGCCTGGTCACTGCCGACGGACGGCCGCAGTGCGACCACTTTGCCCCGGGATGTGCCGACCAGCATTTCGTTGGCGCCATCACCGTCAATGTCCGCTACCGAGGCACCGGATATGAAGGGACCGCTGCAAGGCCATGAAGCGGCAATGTGGCCCTGTGGATCCATCACGAGCATCTGGCCGTCGTTGGTGGTCGCAATCAGAGACTGCTCAGAGGCGGCGAGGACACTCAAGCCAGACGCGTTGTCCAGCGGCAGTTCAATGACGTCAAACGCCGCGTTCGGCCCCGCACTCAAGAAAAGCAGCTTGTCGGCCCGGCCATCGCCGCTGGTATCCTGGACCGCAACCCACACCCGCTTGGTGTCGCTCTGAACGCCCACCGGCCTTTGCTCAACAACGTAGACGCCGGCAGGATCGCTAGGCGAGATAGCAGCCTTGGAGTATGCCAATCGGCAGTTCTCCACTCGCAGCCGTTCGAGCCATTGATCCTGCCGTAGGCTGCCGATGACCAGTGCATCGCCTTGGCGGGCGATGATCTCGGGCACGTCGTCCCCGTCGAGGTCAACCACCATCTCCGCCTCCACATCCGGAAGCGACAGCTTTTCAACTCCACTCATTCCGTCGTACACCTTCAACTCCCAACGCTCCTTGCCCAGCGTTGCCACGATCTCTTTCTGGCCATCGCCGTCCACGTCCGCAATGGGCGAAGTCGGTACCTTGAACAGGTAGTCTTCCGTTGGGTAGTTGGTGCCGAAGTACCGCTGCCACAGGAGCGGGCCATCGGCGTATGATGCGAGTTCCGTGCGCGGCACATCTGGGGCTGGCCAAGGGTTCTCACGGTCCGAGTGTTCTCCGGGGCTTCCCCGCCACAGCGCAATGACATCAATGTGCTGGGCGATGGATGTGGCCAGAACGACATACTCTGACCTGCCGTCGCCGTCCATGTCGGTGATTGTCAGCGGACCGTAGTTGCGCAGGCCGGATACTCCCGGGGCGTTTTCCCAGTACAAGCGCATCAGCTCGCTTCCGTCCCTGGCGTCCATGGCACTGAAGCCACCCCAGGTGGGCGAGATCAGACACATAGTGTTCTCGTCAAAGCGCCCCACCGTCAACCCGGAGTGTTCCCAGGTATCGAAATCTCGCCCCCACACGAGTTCGGCCTTGTCGCAACCCTCAGCAAAGCTCCACACCTGGGCGTGCTTGGTCATAGTTGCATAATCGTGTGACAGCACTGCGACCTGTAGCCCCTTGACATCTGGCAGCAACTTGGCGCAACAGATGCCGCTGACTCCTGGTGGTCCGGTGCGTGTCCATAGCACCTGCCCGTCGTGGCCGCTGACGATCCTGGGGCCGCTGGTGAGAAGCTCCGTGCGCCCGTCACCATCTATGTCCGCGATGGCCAGTGCCTGCCCACATGATGAGCGCCATTTCTCCTCCCCCGACAGACTGACACACACCAGTGGCCAGCCACGATACAGCACCTCATCTTCGCCATCGTCGTCCACGTCAGCACACATCGCAGCCACGTACGGGAGCGGGCCTAGATCGTAGGACCAGACTTCCTTGGGCGCCTCAGGCATGTTGCAGGGCAGCTCGGCCTGGGCCAGGTGCCTGTTGTCGTGCCCCGGCAGCGGCCATTCGCCTCTGGCTAGCTCAGGCGGGGCGAGTGACACAATCGTGAGCAATGCAATCACGTAGAGTGTGTAGTCCATGGGTGTCGTGCCTCCCTGGTGACATTGTACATCGGCCCACCCCAGAATGATGAGCCTCTGCAAACTGGTCAAACCCGCATCTTCGCTTCAACATTGTTAAATTTCTATTCGGAATCCATTTCTCCTCCTCTGAATTGCCGCCCTCTCTTCAGACATAGAGGTGCCGCTGATGGGAGGGGAATAAGAAGCCGAAGCCCGGGGCAACGATGTTAGCTAAGGAGAAGGTAGCCGGGGCCAGGGACGCGAAGATCTCCAGGGCCGCCAATCAACGAGGAGACGGTTCCAGCGGGCTTGTGGTGGCCGGCGTTGTGCCCGGCCGTTCTTGTCGCCTGCTGCTCACACGGAGGGGGTTGCAGTCTGTTTAACTCGTTCGCAGATGAACATGCCAAACTGCTTGAAGCCGTCTTCCGACAGCCGGACTGGCGCGAGGTCGTCAAGCAGGGAGTCGTTGAGGCGGCGCGGCGCCAGATGATCGTCCCGCCGAGCAGTGCGAACGTCTTCAGCCTCCCCGTCCAGCAACTCAAGGCCATAAACGAACAGAGGGTCCGTCACATGATCGCGGCTGGCGAGCGCGATGAACAGCGTTTGCTCGCGGCCCTGGGGACGTGGCCCTCTGAGTGGCCCGCTCAACTCCCTGTTCGCCTCTCCTTCCTGGGCCTCAATCTCAGCTTTGCCTGCGACATGCAGCCCCACTGCATCTATTGCAACCAGCAGCCCGTAGATGAACGGATGAAGCTTGACGACTGGAAGGCGCTAGTCCTCAGCGTCATCCCGTCCGAAGAGGAAGGCCCATACATCTTCATCACCGGCGGCGAGCCGCTGCTGTTCGGAGAAGGCCTATGGGGAGCGGACGGGCTGATCAGGAGCGCGACTGAAGCAGGCGCAGCCTTCAACGTGAACACCAATGCGCTTGCCCTCACGCCTCGCGCTGCACTTGGGCTGGTGCGGACAGGCTTAAGCCGTGTTCACATTTCGCTGGATACACATCGCCCCGAAGTGCAGAACGCCATCCATCGGCGCCAGGGACGTTGGGCGCAGGTGGTTCGCGGGATACATAACATCCAGATCGCCAAGGCGCTCCTGGCTGTGGAACATCCGGTGATCCACATCAATTGCGTCCTCACCCGCATGAACGCCGAGGACTTCCCGGGTTTCTTGCGCTTTGTGCTGGGCATGAAGCCGCTCGTTAAGGGCGCCATCAGCCCCGACTTTGATCTGCACGTCATCCCTGTTGGTGGCGAGCGGAACCAGCGCTTCCGGCTCACCGCCGAGGGGTATCAGAAGTTCTTCACGGAAATCTGGGAAGCGGCAAATGCAGTGTGGCAGGAGTATCAGATCGCGCGCCGCATCCCGGAGGACGAGCGCGGGCCGCTCCATGCGAAGATGCCCTTCCTCAGCCCCTACCATCGCGTCCAGCAGCGCGGTGACCTGAACGAGTGGGCAGACCGCGCAGCCAGGGGCTTGCCGGCATCCCTCTCCCTCACCCAGCGCTGCTATGTGGCGCCTACGCAGGGGTTCATTCTGCCTGATGGTGCGCAGTATTGGTGTGGCGGTCACGCCACCTCTCGCCCAGAGCCGGTAGGAAACGTGTTGGAACGTGGCATTCAGGAGAACATCCGTCGCGGGCTATCTCAAATGGCCTGCTTGCCAGGAGCTCACTGCTACAGTTGCGCCGGCGCGACACAAGCTATCAACCAGGCGGTGGAAGCCTCCCTTGGCCAGGCGGTAGCCGAATGGCTCAACCCCGAAGCAGCTGCGACTACACCCCGAGACCAGAGCGAGCCGGTGTTCGAGTAGAGCAGATGGTCCATGGACGCCACTAGATCCAGAACACCTTGTTGCCGGTCGTTCCGGTGATCTGGTCTACGACGAGCCACAGGGCGTTAATGGTGAACTGACCACATATCAGCCCCAAGAAGGCGGGGCGCAGGAACGTGTACAGCCTGTTACCGCCGTAGCGCAGGATCAAGCTCTTGGTTAGCCATGACAGGAAGCACGTGAACCAGATAGAATCCATCATCCAGACGCTGCCGATGGCAAAGCCCACCGGATGGAAGGGCCAACTCGGATAGCGGAAGCGCATCAGGGCCAGCGCCTGATAGGCTAAGGCTCCCGCTGCGGCCAAGCCGAGGCCGTACCAGGCCGGCCCCTTGGGGTTGTTCGCTTTCTCGGCCAGGTACTCGTAAGTGAAGTTTACGCCGTGGTTGAAGTACCAGGCGTTCATGGTCACGCCGCCCTGGGTGTATGCCCGGTGCAACGTCAGCCAAAAGGACGAGGCAAAGGCCACCACGATAGCGATGAGATAGGCCCACAGCATCAAGTGGCGCTTGGAGTGGACAACGTCCGCCGCCTTCAGGCTGTTGGCCACCGAACACATAACGAAATTGCGGTTGTCGGTGCACCAAACATGAGCCAGCCCCGCCGCTATCACCCCGCTTGGACCCATATTGGCCGAACCCAGCCACGAGATCACCATGTTCGGCGCATCCTTGGGACTGGTAGCCGCTGCGAAGCCACACTCGGCTACCACCCGCGTTATCCCGACGAAGAAGATGAATGCCAATGCCAACATCAGAACGGCTGCTACAACGGACAGACCCGATTGCACCAACCACCACCCCATGAACATCAATCCCACAACGATTGTCCAAAACGCGGCCCGAAATGACATAATCTCGCCCGCTCCTGCCTCTACAGGACCATCAGCCCGGCCACGTACGGCTTCCCACACATGTCTCAGATGGCCACGACCAACCCACAGGCTGGCGATGACCAGCGCCACGAAGGCTCCTGTTCCTAGGTGGATGAAGTACGGTTCCTTGCTGCCGCCAGCTACACCCATTACCTCGGCTCCCTTTATGCCGAGGATGCCTAGGATTCCCCCTACAGTGAAATAGAGTCTGTTGAAGAACCATAGGCTCAGGGTGGCCTCTCTGGTCACCATGTAGAAGAAGCCCAGCAGCGCCCAACTCAGCTCAAACTGCAACGATACTTGCTGGCGAAACACGGACAGCCCGAAGCTTTGGTTAAGCGTAGGCACGCCGGGGAAGTAGAAGTGCAGGCCTTTCAACACCCCGAAAACGACCGGCAATGCCATCCCAAGCCAGAAGACTTTGTTGGCCAGGATTGCGGCAAATCCCCCACTGCCTGCACCCGCGAGTTCCAGCGGCAACTGGGTCAATGAGTAGGTTAGGCGTTCGTTCTCAACCCATTGGCGCCGGATGATCACCATCATCGCTATCATAACAAGGTACAGGGCCAGCACTAGTGGGGCCCAAGCCGCGACCATCGGCAACCAAGCCATCCACGGGATGGCTCTGCCGTACGGCAACCCCTCGTACAGATACCTGATCACGGGTGCGCCCACAGCGGAGCCAGTCGGTCCGGCCCATTGGGGATAATCCGCCAGCAGAACCGAGGCCCATCTGTTCTCGGGGCTGGCGTAGTAAAACGGACCCGTGGGCAGGGGGATCAAATAGGCTATCAGGCCCTGGGTGCAGATGGCGGAGGCAATGATCATCATCGAGTAGACTGTGATGATCTCCGCTGCGGTAAGGCGAAAGCGCGAGCGCATCTTCCAAAGTACTGTCTGCACCAGTGCGGCCAGCGCAAACAACAGGAAAATGGCTCCGGGGGTACTGAAGTCCAGCGTCATGTACGAGCCACGGAGTGCGTGGTCTACCCACGGCCCGCCCAGTCCAATGGCCAACGCACCCAGCCCCCCAAGCACCAAGGAGCGCCGGCTGATGGTCCCCTCCCCCGCCACGGGCGGCGGCATGAGTGATTTCTCGACTTGATGGGTGTGTCTTACGGTTTCACTCCTCATCCCAGCACGTCCTTTTCGAGTAATCGCACGTGCGGAACGCGCACTTGCGCCCTGGTCAGGCTACCCTCGTTGAAAAGGTGCGGATCGGCTGCAGAATCTGGGCAAATGCTCGTCGGGCAGGGCTCCTCCCGGCACTTGTGCGAATGGCGACATCCGGGACATTATTCGCCACGAATTGTGAACGACCTTGGCCTGCTTGGAATCGGTACCGGCGATCGCGTTTCTAGATGCGAGGCGACGTGCCGCTGGGACGCTTGTAGGTGCCGAAGCGCTCGTGGGCGAATAGAATCAGTTGGCAGATATCGAGTGCGACAGTTATGACTCATCCATATAGGACGTGAGAAGTATGTGCTGTACATACTGTCGCTTCCGCCTAACAATAAGGATAATCATGCGGAAAATCATTAGTAATGTTGTTGCTGTGGCTTGCGTGGTTCTGCTGCTGGCTCTCGCAGCTTCATGCCACGGAGCTACCTACTACGTCGCCAATGATGGGGCCGATGACAATGACGGTACCTCGCCGGTATCCGCCTGGCGCACGATCTCGCGTGTGAATCGCGGGCCGCTCGAGCCAGGAGACAGGGTTCTGCTGAAGCGTGGGGACGCGTGGCGAGAGCAGCTTGTGCCCCACAGTGGCAGCGCGGACGGCCACATCACCTATGGCGCCTATGGCGAGGGCCCGAAACCGTTGTTGCTGGGCTCTATTGCGAAGAACGATCCCGCTGATTGGGTCGACAAGGGGGACAGCATCTGGTCCATAAGGGAACCCGACGACGCACCGGGCGAGCCGGTCATCTCGCCACAGGATGATCCCGCCTGGAGCCTGTGGTGTGAGCCGGCAGCCACGGCCTTCGGAATCCGCGATACTGAGGTGGTCGACTCACTCCCGGCGAGCTATCGCGTCGAGTGCACGAAGTCCGGGGAGAGCCGCGCGGACATCCAGCTCTACCTGAGCCCGTTGAGCGTCCGGGAGGGCAAGCTATACCGGCTGACGTTCCGCGCCAGGTGCAGTGAGCCATTCTCCATGCACCTACCCTGCCTGATGCGGTCCGGACCTCCGTACACGGCGTACGCCTCTCCGCATGTGGTGGCAAGGCCGGTGAGCGCCGACTGGCAGACGTACGAGCACTACTACATGGCTCGGGTTACGGCAGACGATGCTCGTCTGACTCTGTACCTCGGGGCCATGCTCCCCGATGGTGCGGCTCTGCATATCGACAGCCTCTCGCTCGAGGAGCTTGACTGGGAAAGCTCGCTGCCGGCTGATGTCGGCAACATCATCTTCGATGAGGGGGCATCCTGTGGCGTCAAGAAATGGAGCGAGGAGGACCTCAGGGAGCAAGGAGACTACTGGTTCGACGCGGCCCGATACGTGGTGAAGGTCTACTCCGCCGTAAATCCCGCCGAGCAGTACTCCTCGATCGAGTTGGCGATCCGCGACCACATCATCAACCAGAGTGGCAAGTCGTACGTGATCTACGAGAATCTGGCCTGCATGTACGGGGGCGCCCACGGGATCGGCGGCTCGGCGACCCATCACATCATCGTGCGAGATTGCGACTTCGGGTTCATCGGCGGAGGCGACCAGTATGGCGGCGACCAGACCGTGCGCTACGGGAACGGCATCGAGTTCTGGGGTAACGCCCATGACTGTCTCGTCGAACGCTGTCGCCTCTGGGAGATCTACGATGCCGCCCTCACCAACCAGAGCAACGGCCCCAGTACGGTGGAGCGCAACATCACGTACTGCAACAACATCATCTGGAACTGCGAGTACTCGTTTGAGTACTGGAATCGCGGGACACAGTCTCTCACCCAGAACGTCCGGTTCGAGCACAACACGTGTATCAACGCGGGGCACGGCTGGGGTCACACACAGCGCCCCGACGCGTCGGGGCGGCACCTGTGCTTCTACATAGCAGACGCGCAACTGCGGGGGATATACATCCGCAACAACATCTTCTATGAGGCGAAGAACAACGCGTTTTGCGCGCCGGGCTGGACGCCCGAGCAGATCGACGCTCTGGTCATGGACCACAACCTCTGGTACCAGGCCGAAGGGGTGATGATAAACCTCAAGGACGCGCCCTACACGATGGCGGAGTTCCCCAGGTATCAGGAGGAGCGCGGCAAGGAGCCCCACTCCATCGTCGCGATCCCCGGCCTGGTGGGTCCCGAGGACCTGGACCTCCGCCTCAGTCCCGACTCTCCATGCATTGATGCCGGCATGGACGTCGGCACCGACTCGGACTTCGATGGCAATCTGCGACCGCAAGGCGGCGCACCGGACATCGGGGCCTACGAACGGAGCATGTGATACGTGTCAGAATAGCCTTAGCGAACTCCGCCCCACTGGCGTCGTCCAAGAGCGCAACATCACTTCTCAGACCAACCTCAGGCCCCGATCCCCCCTGGCGGCGGCCTTCACTCATGTATCTGGGGTAAAATGGAGAAAAGCAGCAAACACGACCCATCGGATCGGTTGCCTGCCGGCCGGATCGATTATTGTTCGTGACATGTTCACCCATAAACTCGCATCCGGGCGAGCCGGTGAGATTATGCTTGACTTCTCACTGGGTGCGCTATACCTCGAGGGGAGCCAACAGATGGCAGGGGTGGCCCGCGCCGAGCAGACAACGCACATTCAGCCTGAGCACATCGCACTGAATGCAGGTGGAATAGGCCACATTGAACTGACAGCGCCTCCAGGTGCCCAAATCGTACTCGAACCTCAGCCCGGGCTGCCAATATCGGTGCAAATCATGCAGCAGAGCGGGGAAACGTCCGTTTCTTTTATGGCTCCAGATAAAGCCCGCCGCGCCGCTGGCCAGCTCCGCCACCTGGAAGATCACTTGTGGTGCGTGGTGGACTACCTTGGCCCCAATTCTGATGAGCTTAACCTGGATACTGCGCAACGACCAGTGTCGTATACTCTCGGGGCAGCAGCAACCACCGCAGGAAATTGCAGGATTTACTAAGGTCTGGACATCACCGCCTATGACGGCCGACCGAGGGCACCCCCAAACGGGCCACCCAACTCCTCTTTGCTCCGTGTAGTGAACAAGCCCAGCATGGGACCTGTCGAACAATCCTGTCGAGGCGGTTGTCTGTTTGGCAGGCGGGTTGCGCCGCGCCTGCAGGGCCCAACCGGAGGGGCACGGACGTACACGCTGCTACAGATTGTCTCTGACGACCTTCGTCGCGCCGTCCGCGGACCGGTCTGCGATCGGCTCGGCCGCGCGGATGATGTTGTCCTTGACGATCAGCGCGTCAGCGCCCTCGTCTATCGATATACCTGCGTCGCGCGCGCGGATATGGTTCCCCGTCAACCACACGCGGTGGGCCCGCTCCCCCAGATGCACACCGGTGGAGGCCTCCACGATTTCGCACTGGCTGACCATCAGGTGGTTACGGGGATGGTCCTCGGTCGGGCTGTAGTCAATCCCCAGAGCCTGGCTGCCGTCACAGCGGATCTGTGTGTTACTCACGGTTGAGTGGTAATACAGGTGCGGCATCCGCATCGCGATCCCCGCGCCCAGGGGGTTGGACACGTAGATCTGCGTGTCGGAGAGCACCAGGCCGCACGTACCCTCGATGAGGAAGCCGTATTCCACGGCCTCCGTCCAGCACTGCGTGACGTGGTGTCCCAGGCTATGGACGGTGACGTCGTTGCCATCGGTGAGGCGCTGGTGAAAGAAGGTCTTCCCGCCGATCATGAAGCAGCGCGACATGATGATACCGTCCGTCCTACCGAACTCGAATCCCACACGCTCCCGGCGGAAGAAGCTCCCCCCGGGGGAATAGGATGGGACGAACCAGTGCACGTCCTCGATGCGGGCAAGGTCCCTGGTGCCGTCCAGACGGATGCCAATCTTGTGGGTGAAGCCGGTGATGTCGCGGAACAGTGATTGCCCGACGTTGGCCCCCTCCGGAGGCGTGGAGATGCCGATCCAGGCGCTGTCGAATACCACCTGCTCGACACTCGGGTTGATGCCCACCAGAAGGATAGTGGGCGGGTACTCGTCCGGGTCGTCTCCCTTGCGGTTGTTTGGGTAGGAGAAACAGAGCGCCCGGCAGTTGGAGAAGTTGTTGAGACGCACCGCAGAGAAGCCCGGCTGTTCGACGATAATCCGCGTGCTCCAGTCCTCCCAACGCGGCATAGCGCCCGAGAGGGTCACAGAGTCCGGCACGTTCAACGTGTCCGTGATCCGGTACTGGCCGGGTCGCAAAACAACTCCCAGCGGCCCCTCGCCTGCGCGGTCCAGAGCGGACTGGATCGCCACGGTGTCGTCAGCCTTGCCGTCGCCGACGGCACCCAAGTCCGCTGCGTCAACCAGCGGCACAGACTCGCCGACGGATACTGCAAGTAGCATCATTGCCACCGTCACGACACTCAGCAAGCAGCGCATCGTCATCAGCCTTTCTCTGGGCGCGCGGACGCGACCCGCGTCAGTCACCTTTCGGACGCACGCCAATCTTGACCGCCCGACGGTAGCGGTACAGCTCCGCCCCGGTCTGTCCCCATAGTGATCAGCACCGCAAACGCAGAGCATCCCCAACGGCGCTATATCTCGGCTACTCAGATCGAGCAGATTGGTTTTGGGACCCTACGCGATTGTCTCCATCAACTTCGCATGAGCGAACCGCGTTGGGCACCCCACCAGTACCCGCTCCCCGCTCCGCATTTTCTCCAAGATCCTGTTGGTCCCCTGCATCTGCGCACTTGCCTTTGTGGCTGCCGCTCTGAGTTCTGGGAGGTGACTACCAGCCAGGCATCCCTACGCGGTCCAGCCGCCGTCTACTACCAGGTTGTGCCCCGTGATGTAGCTGCCGGCGTCCAAGGCCAGGAGTGTCAAGGCGGCCTTGACTTCCCACGGTTGCCCCATTCTTCCCATCGGCGACTTAGCTTTGAACCGCCGCACCATCTCGGGGATGTCACGTTGGACTTCTGAGGATGGAAACGGTCCCGGGCTAATCGCCTTGACGCGGTATCTGCAAGGCTGCCACAACCTGACCGACCTTCCATTACATAATGTCTTCGGCGGCCATAATGGGAACTACGGGAAGATGATGCACAGCCGGCGGAGCTGATCACCAACTACATTAAGTACTGTGGCCCAGTCTGGTATAGTTGGGAGTATGGGTCCTGCCGCTTTGTGGTTAGTATCTCCGAGCGCGGCTATATGCTGCCGGCCGAGCGCCAGCGCCACGACGCCTGGAAGGCGGCCGACATTGCGCTGATGGGTCCAGACAAATACCTGTGCACCCTTTCCCACTATCCTCCTGGCAACAGCGAAATGGCCGCCTGGCTAGGGCAACACGAATTCGGTTTCGCCCAGTAGGGCCACTGGCATCTGCACGGTATCTCCCAGTACCACACGAGCAATCCCAATCAACCACTACAGGGACGAAGTATTGAGGGTCTATTAGCTGTAGGCAGGGAACAAGACGTGCAAGCCAGTCCACAGCTGTCGCGGTGCGGGTAAGGTGAAACCGCACTGGATCTGAGCACATGCTTACGATCCGCTTCCCCCAGTGGCCCGTATGGCTCCCGACGAGCCGGCGATGGTCGCAAGCATCATTGTGCGTTTGCTCGACCAGGAAGACACTGACAATCCACTTGTGGTGGCTCACTCTATTGATGCTGCTCTGGCGATGCCAGCAGAGCATGCCGCCAAGATTGCAGCGGGAGCGCCAAAGTGGCTTGACCCCCGACACTCCACGGTCTTTACATTCAGACTGGGAGAGCTGATGAGCAAGCTCGCACAGCAAGGTCAGCCTGACGCTGCACTGGCGCTTGCCAAGGAGTTAGGTGGACCCCATTGTCAAGACAGGCAAAGGGCTGTTGTTAAGATGCATTGTGCTAGCCTCGGCAGGGCCGGAGAGGGCTGGTTGCTGTGCCCACCGCTGCCCCCCGAGGGGGGCAGACGCGCCCAGAGACCTCCCAGGGCGTGCAGTAGTCCAGGGCTTGATGCAGGCGCCGGTGATTGTAGAACTCAAAGTATCTGGACAACCCCTGGCGCACCGCGCGCTTGCCTGCACCACGCTTACCGAGCTCGAGCAATATCTCACGCAACTGTCCCTCTACAGCTTCCACTTCGCCGATTACGATGGCATCGGCGAATGCTGCCACCGGTTCAGGGTTAGCCGTAACCGCCGGCCCGCCCATCAGCACCAGTGGCGCGTCTTCGCTGCGCTGATCAGCCAGCGGCTCAATGCCGCCCAGCGAAAGCATCCGGGGGATATTCAGGTAATCAAGCTCATAGGAACACGTGATGGCGACGAAATCAAAGCCGCACAGGGGAGTGTCTGTATCGAGAGAGGTGAGGGCCTGTCTGGCGGCCTGCAGGCGGGTCAGTTCATCTGTGGGGGGAACGAACGCCCGCTCGCAGGCCAGTCCCTCACGGTTCAGCGCCTGCAGCAGGTCTGCTACTGAGGCCTGGCGA
>JALGTI010000394.1 GCA_029821455.1 Candidatus Zipacnadia bacterium
TGGGAGCCTTCCACGGTTAGAGTACCATCCAGGTTGTCACTCTAGTAGAACTTGCTGCCCTTGGCGCCAACATGCCACCCTTGCACCCGCACCATTTGGGCATTTCACGGGCATTCAAGCTCCGGGCTCTTCAGGGTTCGGTAGAAAGGCAGCGGCCACTTGTTGGGATGGATGCCGATGATCTCGTCACCTCGCCAAGCGAACTGATACGTGTCTCCCATCGGCATCGTTTCAGTCGTCCGACGGGCCGGCAACGCATAGCGCAAGACGATCTCGCTGCCGACTCGCAAGATGTCCTTTGAGACATGGGCAAAAGACCCGCTCATCAGCGGCGAGACCTGGCGCCCGTCCACCGTGATCTGGACCGTCTCCCGGGGCGCCCACCCAGGCACGCGAAGGAGAACGTTGTCATGGACTCGGGGATAGACGGTGACGATGGCTTTGCGCTCCCTGTTGCTGGTGATCTCGATAGTGTCATCGGCATAGTCGAAGTGTAGGTAGACGACCAGCCCTGCCCCCTCGCGGGCAGTGATGTGCTGATACACGGCACTCAGAGTATGCACAATCTCAGCCGTGCCGCTCGGATTGTAGCCCTTGCCCGCATGCGGGTAAAGGTTCGCCCCCCAGGCGCCCACCTGCTGGCTGGGGATCTCAATACCAGGATTGTTCAACACGTCTGTCTGTGTCGTCTGGCCAGGGAGGAGGCGGGACCTGACAAGGCGCTCCACATCATCGTAGGCCTCTGTATGACCTGCGTACATAGCGACCCACAGTGCCAGCCGTACAGCAGCCCCTGTCGACTCTGTGTTGGCCACGGGATTTCCCAACTCGTCCTGGAATCTATCCTTGCCCAGATCGTGGGCGACCCATCCGCATTCGTTGACCAGGCTGGGAATGGCCACCTGGTATGCTCGGACCACGGCATCCACGTATTCGGGCTGGTGCGTTAACTGCCCGAACAGGAGCAATCCGCAGAGCGTGTAAAGATATGACTGACGGTCGCCTGGATTCTCCCCGTCTGCGACCTCTCGGTGCAACGTGCCATCCGGATTCGTCGAGTGCAACAGGTGATAGCGGGCCAGCTCATCGGCCAGTTCCAGTGCTAGCGAATCACCCGTGGCCTCGTAGAACCAGACCAGTGCCTCGATCGAGCGACCGTGGGTGGTCAGCTTGTTGATGTGGGCGAGATCCGCGTCGGTCATGTGGCCGGCAGCCAGACGGGGGAAGTACTTGGCATAGTCGAATCCGAGCAAGTCCCACTCGCCATCCGGCAGCAAGCAGCGTCGGACGGTCGTCAGGTAGCGGTGGCCCGCCTCCCTGGCCCAGCGGCTGTTCCTGAATCTGACCAGAGCATTGAAAGTCAGGATACCCTCCCGGAGAGTGTGAAGCTCAAATCTGGGCTCGAGCCAGTCCAGGTCAGGAGGCACAAACAGCAGGCCATCCGGATTGTCGGTAAGCCAATGCAGGTTACG
Organism: Candidatus Zipacnadia bacterium; assembly: GCA_029821455.1. Lineage (GTDB taxonomy): Bacteria > Armatimonadota > Zipacnadia > Zipacnadales > Zipacnadaceae > JALGVG01. The sequence goes on from JALGTI010000394.1 coordinate 1,473, forward strand.
AAGCATCGCTGCTTCGAGGTGGCCGGGGATAACAAACCCCGTCGCATCTTCGAGGCGCAACAAGGCATCCCACAATCTGGCCAGATCATGCGTAATCAGCCAGCTCCCCGTGGGCAGGTAGTCCCTTTCTGGATCGAGCCAACTCAGCAGATTCTGGCCCCCCAATTCCATCGAGGCTTTCAGATCCATTCCTCATCATCTCCTGCTTGCGACGGTCGCAGACCTTCGCCTCAGCAATCGGCCCGGCGAACGGGCGCGTCATGCCGACCGCGTTCCCCAGTCGTAGCGGGCCGACGTGCTGCCCTCAGGCCCTACTCAATGGTTCCCTTTATTCCCCAGTGGTCCATCCCTATTATCTCTTTGTCAGTGTTCTGTATCCAGAACTTGACCAGGAACTGGTTGGCCCCGGTAATATGCTCAGTCAGGTCGTATTCAGCCATGCCACCGTGCATGTGGACATCCTTGTAGGCGGTGGTCCAGATCTGCCCTTGGTCGAGGGATACCGCCACCTTATTGTGGCCGCCCTCTGGCAGAAACAGGTACATGCTTACCAGGGGCGCACTGGTAAAGCGGACCCCCGGGCCCGCTCGCAGATCGTAGGTGACCTCTCCCGCAGCGCCCGGAGCCAGATACAGGCCATAGGTACTGGGGTGGAACCCCGAACGGCTCTTGGCCTGGTATGATTTACCGCCAGCGTCCAGGCCGTCGCTATAGTAGAACTGGCCGGCGTTGGCAAAGTAAGTGCCGGGATCATTGAGGTCTCCGAGTGTGGCAGCAGCAAAGTCACCATGGGAGCCTTCCGCAGTTAGGGTGCCGTGCAGGCTACGGATAAGGTGAAGGTAGGCCTGCGCCGATTCGGCAGCACGCTGGCGATCCTCGGCGCTGACACTACGGCGGAACTCGCCCAAAGCTGACCAGAACTGTAGCCACCGATCCGTAAGCTTCAGGCAGTTCTCATCCCGCTCGATGGGGGCCACCATGGTCGGATTGTCAGACACCTGTTTCTTCGCGTCGCGCATGTCATCGGCCCCCGCACCGAAATACGCCGGGTAGAACTAATCCAGCAAATCAGCCACCTGTAAGCTCTCGTCCCACGCTGCTAACAATTGGCACTTCAGCCCCGCTCATCTTCCGCAGATGATACTGCAGGTCGTCAGCGGCGGCCTGAATCAGCGAGTTCTCTTCAATAGGCACAATGATGGTACA
>JALGTI010000395.1 GCA_029821455.1 Candidatus Zipacnadia bacterium
GCGCAGGCGAACCGACCTGCAATACCCGGTGTGGTCAACGCGCTGGACTTCGGAGCGACGGGCAATAGCGTAGCCGACGACACGGTGGCGATCCGGAAGGCCATCGACTCACTCTGAGGTGCGGAAGAGGTGCTCCTTCCCGCTGCCACGTACCGGATCACCGGATCAATCCGCCTGTCAGATGGCGTGCGACTCTGCGGCGTTGGCCCGGCGACGATCATCAAGTACGAAGCCGAGGATGCCATCGTCCTTGAGCCCCCTGGGGCCGGGGACTTCGCTGAGTTGGCTGAGGACGTGTCCGGGCGAAGGGTCCAACTAAAGGACGCCGCCGATGTGCAGGTTGGCGACTGGATTCGGCTCCATAACGGCCTGCCCTATGACTACAAGAAGCCAAATGAGCCCGATATGATCCGGCGACGCAAAAGGAGTACTTCCGCGTGGTGGCAGTCGGTGGGGCGGGCGCCACGCTCACCCTGGATCGCACGCCTTGCTTTACTTACTCGATCAACAGAGGGGCGTCTGCCGCGCGCTGGGGCTACATCGGCGACGCAGCCGTATCCGATCTGACCATCCAGCCGGCTCCCGGAAAGCAGGCCGTCTGGGCCAATCACGCCCTCAACTGCGTCGCCGAGCGCCTTGTGGTGGACGGAGGCGGGAGCGCCTTGTGGTGGACGGAGGCGGCCAGGGCAAGGGCATTCAATTCTGCCAAAGCCTGTATTGCACCATTGACCGCTGCGTGGTGCGCAACACCATTGGGTCAACGGCGATTTTCCTGACGTACTGGTCTCACGGCTGCCGCGTGACCAACAACCACATCGAGCATCATGACATCAACACCACCGGCGACGGCCTGCTCTTGCTTTACTTCGGCTGTAGGGCTGTAGCAACAACATTGTCTCAGGCAACACCCTCCGCAACTCCCCGACGACCCGCAGCGATATCCATGGCATTTGCATCCACACCAAGTCGTACCAGAATACCATCGCCAACAACTCCGTGTCTGGGACGGCGTACGGGCTGAGCACAGCCTTCGGCTCGTTCGACAACACGTTCACCGGCAACACGTTGACCGCCTGCACCCGTGGCGTTGGCCTGGGAGACAGTCGCCACTCCGCCGTCGTCGGCAACACCATCCGAAACTGCGGCCAGACCGGAAACAACACCGCCCACAGCATCACCGTGGTCGGCTGCCACGATGGCTTGATTGCCAATAACAATATCGCAGCCGGCCTGCAGGACGGTATCCACTTCTACTACACCTCCTCCTCGGGTTTCTCTCTGCTGGACAATCATATTGTGGACCACGGCGGAACCGGCATCGCCTTTGCCGGTGCAGCGTCCGATATGACTATCCGCGGGAATCGAATCGTGAGCGCCAGCGGGCCCGGCATCAGCAACTACCCGTCGCTGAGCGGCGACATCTGCGACAACACCATTCTTCGACCGGGCGCTGATGGTATCCACGTCAACCAGTACAGTGCAGGCCTGCTGCGAGGCAATCGCGTCGAGGGGGCAGGTAGACACGGCATCGTGCTACGCGACAGCACAGGCAACTCGGTCGTCGGCAATATCATCCGCAACTGCGGCGGTTTCGCTTTCTTCTTTGACGGCAATGCCACCAGCCGCCTCAACTCGATCCACGATAACCTCCTGACCGGCAACCAAGGCGGTCGCTTCGAGTTGCCGCTGACTGACCCGCCGGACACAACCGTCGAGTTCCCCCAGGGCTTCACCCTCTACAATACCGAGCCCGCACCCGAGGCGCCGCTTGGATGGCGCTGTATCGAGACAGGACCCGGCCGGCTGGGCAACTGGCTCGCGTTCGGTGAGGCCGGGACAGAGTGAAACAGATGTGGCCGGGCGGTATGATAGGGTTGCCGGGCCTGCGCCCTCCCATCTACAAACAGACCGCAGCCTACGGCCACTTCGGTCGCGAGAAGCCTGAGTTCACCTGGGAGGAGCTCGACACCGTAGAGGTGCTCAGAGAAGCGTGAGCCAGTGGTTCCGGTCATCGGACTAGGGGTCTACTCATCTGGCCGACCGCTGGAAGAACATGACCTACTATATGATCCAGCAGGTGCGGCAGGGCAACCTGCTGGCTCTGCCGGATGAGTTGCGCCTGCCGATGGTAGTGCGGATCTGGCGCAAGACTTCGTGGGTTACCAGAATCGCGGCACTTGTGGGGGTCCTGGTGCTGATAGGGGGCGTCTATGTCTACGTGGTATTCTCTGTGGCGCGGCGAGTGCCCGACGGGACGGCAGTGGTCAGCAGCATGACCCGTTTGGTCTATCAGATATACTGGCGCGCAGAGCCAAGGAGCTGGAGCAAAGGGAAACCCGTGCACCGGAGGACTCACCAACGGCTGCAGCGCTTGCGCAGAGGTACCTGAGAGCCGGCGACGTTGACAAACCCCGTGAGGAACTGCATAAGATTGCCGCCACAGACCCCCACAGTGAATACGTCCAGTGGGCGCGCCGGTTGCGGGTCGAACTGGACAGGCAGTTGCCCCGGTAGCTGCGCACCGCCAGCGCAGCAATTTCAGCCCTGATAGGAAGGCGCCCAGACCCCATAAATGATACGCGGGCTGGGCGCCTTCGTGGTGCTTATGCTGCTCAGTGCAAGGCTGACACTCGCTGTGAGAGGGAAACAACACAAGTGCTAACGCGAATCTGCCATGACACCCATCTGAGCCACGCTCATCACCCGTCTGCACCGCATTTGGTGGCCATTGATATGAAGTTAATGCCCATCCTCGCCCACCGGAGACTGCTGCAGCAGTCTATTGACGTCGTAATACGAAAACGCGGCCGGACTCGATTGCAGCAAGCTTCAGGAAGGCTTTGCCATCTACCACTGTACACGGGAATGGCACGAGGCCGTCCTCGGTGGCTTCAAGGGCTGTGACCTGCGGCAGGAAATCAGGCAGGTTGACTGTGATCGTCACGTCCTTTGCCGGCTCGATAGTTGGCGGGTCCGGCTTGCTGGCAGGGATATGGTTGGCCGCTGCGATGACGATCGTGTCAGGGCCACATAACAGGCTGCCCACCCACACCCGCTCTTTGGGCCACTTCTCATCACCCACTACGCCCGTCGGGACAAGACCCGCGTCACTGGTAGCCAGGTCAATCGGGGTGCCCAGCAGCAAGTCGTCTTCAATATGTTCGATGAGGGTGTTGACTTTGGCGATTTCCTGAGTGAAGGCTTCATCGAGCGCCCAGCCGCCCGCTGACCC
>JALGTI010000396.1 GCA_029821455.1 Candidatus Zipacnadia bacterium
GAGCGGAGCTGCGTACCGTCGTAGGTGATGGCCTCTTCAGACAGGAGGCTTTGCATCACTGGCTTTATCCCTGCCCTTCGCCCACGATCCGGAGCAGCTCCTGGGCGCGGGCGGTGATGGAGTCATAGCGCCCGGCCGCCAGGTCATCGTGGTCTATCAGCGCACGCCCTACAGCTATGACACTGACGCCTGCCTTGAGAAAGCTGGCAGCGTTAGATGTGTTGATGCCGCCACCGGCGACAATGGGCACCTGCTGAGGTAAATGGGGGAGCAAATGGGCGATATAGGCGGGGCCGAGGTGGTGGGCTGGATATATGCGCACCATATCGCGATATAGGCGGGGCCGAGGTGGTGGGCTGGATATATGCGCACCATATCGGCGCCTACGTGCCACGCCTCGATAATCTCAGTGGGAGTCATAGCACCTGGAATTGCGGCAGCGTCACGGTCGTGGCAAACCCTCACAATATTGCCGTGCTGGCCGGGGCAGGTGACAAACTGAGCGCCGATGCCGAGGGCCATCGTGGCCATCTCCGGGTTGAGCACGGAGGCAGCGCCGATCAGCGCCCGCCCGCTATACTTGTCGGCAGACTCAGAAATTGCTGCCAGGCCGCCGGGCATAATCATCGAGACCTCTACGCAAGTGAGGCCACCATCTATCATCGCCGCCATCACGTCCATAATCTGGTGCTGGTCCACCTCGCGGATGCTTCCGATTATGCGCCCCCCTAATAGCTTCTCGACTATCTCTTCACGTGTCATACGCTTGGCCTCCTCAGTACCTACTGCCTGATCAACTGGAGTTTCATCATATTGGTAGTTCCGCGCTGGCCAATGGGGGTGCCAGCGGTTATCACCAAGACATCGCCGGGTTCAGCCACGCCCATAGCAACGGTCTGCTGCTCAATGCGCTCCAGCATCTCGTCAGTGTTGTGGACGGGTTCAATCAACAGGGGTCGGACGCCCCAGTAGAGATTGCAGCGGCGGGCTGTGGTCGCCAGCGGCGTGGCGGCAATGATAGGCACGCGTGGCCGGCACTTGGAAGCCAGCCGGGCAGTAGAGCCGGATTGCGTGAAGGCGACGATGGCCCGCGCCCCGATATGCTCAGCGGTTTTAGCAGCAGCCCGGCTGAGGGCATCCGAGAAGTCCAGGGAGCCGGCGGTGAGTTCGTCAGTGCGCAAGTGCTGGCCGCTCATCTGCTCCTGCTCCGCAGCCGACACAATCCGCCTCATCATAGTAACTGACTCAACTGGGTACTTGCCGATCGCTGTCTCACCAGATAGCATCACCGCATCCGTGCCATCAAAAATGGCATTAGCAACATCGGAGGCCTCGGCTCGTGTTGGCCGGGGATGCTCCCGCATCGAGTCCAGCATCTGGGTAGCTGTTATCACCGGCATGCGCTGGTCGCAGCAGGCCCGGATAATCTGCTTCTGGAGTATCGGCACGCGCTCGGGCGGCAGCTCGACGCCCAGATCGCCACGGGCAATCATCACCGCGTCAGAAGCGGCGATTATCGCATCAAGCTCCTGCATTGCCTCCGGCTTTTCCAGCTTGGCAATGATCGGCTGGTCGCCGCCGGCCTCTGCTATTGCCTGGCGGGCCTGTTCCATATCGTCAGCCGACCGCACGAAGCTCAGGGCTATGTAGTCAGCGCCCAGGTCCACGGCGAAGGCCAGGTCCTGGCGGTCCTTATCTGTCAGTGCCGGGGCGCTCACCCACACCCCTGGCAGGTTGATGCCCTTATGCTCTCCCAACGGGCCGCCGGTGATGACCTGGCAGTTGACAGTCTCTGCGTCTGTGCTGAGCACCTGCAACTCCAGCAGGCCATCGTCCAGCAGGATGCGGTCCCCAGGTTTGACATCGTGGGGCAAGGCCTCGTAGGTTGTGCTGATGCAGCGGGCATCACCGATACATTCTTGAGTCGTTATGGTCAGTTCAGTGCCAGCCGACAGCTCTACCGGCCCGCCACCCTGCAAGCGCCCTGTGCGAATCTTCGGCCCCTGGAGGTCTGCGATTATGGCCACAAGCTCGCCGAGCGCGTCGGCGGCCTGGCGCACCAGCGTGAAGGCTTCCTGGTGGCTGTCGTGGTCGCCGTGGGAGAAGTTGAGGCGCACCGCGTCCGCGCCGGCCTCAATTAGCGCCCGCAATACCTGTGGGTCCGCAGAGGCGGGGCCGATAGTGCAGATTATTTTGGTTGGATTGGTGACCGTCATAAGCTTTCTAAGCCCCACTGCTACTGCAACTGAACTCAGGGCGCTGCCTGTGGTGCTCTTTGCAAGCGTGTTGTGGCTGTGATATAATCGCCGCGCGTGTGGAATGTTACCTTGGCCGGCTGGTCCTGTCAACTTGGCCGTGGCCGGCGGTAAGGGGGATTGAGAAGAGTGGCAGACACAAATGTCGAAGAAGCGTGGGAGCAGGTGTCATCATTGCTGGTAAAAGAGGATGTCGCTCCCGCTGTGTGGGAAGCAGCACGGGCTGCCGAGGCCTTGGTGGTGGAGGAGGGGACGTTCGTGCTGGGTTTCAGCCCCGCTAATATGCGCCACGCCAGCTATCTTGAGACCAGCACTACTGCCAGCATCATCCGCAAGCTCCTCAAACAGGTGACAGGCCAGGACCTGCAGCTACGCTGCATTGAGGGGAACACAATTGAAGCCTGGGAAAACGTCAAAGCCCGCGAACAGGCGACGGTTGAGCGCCTGAGCGGGGCTGTGCGGCAGCGAAGTGAGAGCCGCGCGGCGCAGGGGGTGTGGGATGAACTCAGCGAGAAGGTATCGGCGATGTGCAAGGAGGCTATTGGAAGCGACCTGCCCCTGACCAGCGCCAAGCTCGTGGCGGGGGCGCTGCCGGTGATAATGGAGGGCGAGGCAGCCGCTCGCAAGGCCGACCCTGATGCCACCGAGGTTCACGAGCGCCA
>JALGTI010000397.1 GCA_029821455.1 Candidatus Zipacnadia bacterium
AGTCCGGCGTGTGGGGGCACACGAAGGCAGACACTACGATTCCAGCGATGAACATCAGCCCCAATGAGGGTGAGAGAATCAGGAGATTGATAGAGGAAAACGGCGGGAGCCTGCGGTGCTATTGCCGGATAAGGACGCGGTTCTACGAGGGTTCGTGGCCGACGGTAACGGGAGTGATACCGGGGACGGACAGAGCTTCAGAGGAGATAATCCTGACTGGACACCCGTATGAGAACGGAGCGACTGACAATGCAACCGGCTGTGCTGTGCGGCTGGAACTGGCGCGGGCGCTTATGCACCTGGTTGCCGAGGGGAAACTGAAGCCGCCACGCCGCGGCATCAGGTTTCTGTTTGTCGGCGAGGGCCCTGGCTCAGTGCACTGGGCGCAAAACCATCACGAAGAGCTGAAGGAACTGATCTGGGCGATGGAACTGGACTGCATCGGCGAGGACCCGACCAAGACCCGCAATCCCCTGGGCGTGAACCTGGCTGGCTGGGCCCGCCCATCGTTTGTGGACGGCCTGCTTGTCAAGTTGTTGGAAGAGCATATGCACGGCCACCGTGAGCACTACTTCACCTGGTGGCATACCCCTAACTTCTATCGCGGCAACGACGGACGACTGGTGGCCTATGGAACACGACGGCCAGCCCAGAGGTTTGCTAACGCCAATTTCCTGTGGCATCTGTCCGCCGACACGATGGACGCCGTCAGCCCCGAACACCTGGCTCATATCACGACGGTGGTAGCGACAATGGCCTATCTGGTCGCCAGCGCCGGCCCTGAGGAAGCCAGTTGGCTGGCGGAAGTGGCGTTTGCGTTCGGGTGCAGAGACATCATTGCCGCCGCTCAGAAGGAGATTGATGCGCTAGTATCAAGGGCGACTCCTGAGTTGGTGCGGGACGCCTGTGAGTATATTCACCTGGTCTGTGATGCTCAATGTCGCGCTATTAGAGGAATTGAGAGGCTAGTGGCAGGAGACAGTGCCGATGAGGTGTTGGCCAGGGCCGAGGAACTAGTTGCGATGACGCTGGATGAAGACGCGCGACAGAAGCGGCGAGTGGTCGCGGCGGTGGGTATTGAGCCGGCGAGGCCGGCTGTCCTGACGCCAGTCGAGGAGGCGATGGCGGAGGTGGTGCCCACCTGCTTGCTGTGTTCGGCACCGATGTATCTGGTGAAGTTGCCAGATGGAAAACGGCCTCCGTCGGTTGGGCAGGTAGGGTTGTGGCTTGACTGGATGGATGGACAGAGAAGCCTGCTGGAAGCCACACGCAAGCTGGCTCTGGAATTGAAGAAGCCGGGTGAGCCTGTGATGACTGAGGAGCAACTCCGCGAGCACTTGCATCCGGAGATGAACCTGATGAGCTACGCGGAACTGCTCAAGGAATGTGGTTATCTGGGCTGGTGAGGTCAGAGGCCCATCTGATAGGATAGGCATCCTACCTTCGCGGGCTAGGGGCCCGCTACGGTGGACAAGCCTTGCCTGTCCAGATGGTTGTGGTGAGATGTTGTGTCTGAGCAAAGCTCGACAGGCTGGAAGCCTCTCGTACCGGGGGGTACAGACAGGCTGCAAGCCCACGCTGCAATGAACGAAAGGGTGATGACTATGTCTTCTGCTGTGATTAATGTCCACCTTGAGCGTCCCATTGGCGTCATTAGCAAGCACATCTACGGGCACTTTGCTGAACACCTGGGCCGCTGCATTGAGGAGGGGATCTGGGTGGGGGAGGAATCGAGTATCCCTAACGAGGCGGGTGTCCGCAAGGACATGGTCGCCGCGCTGCGGGCGATACGGGCCCCGATCGTGCGCTGGCCGGGTGGGTGCTTTGCCGATGCTTACGACTGGCGTGATGGCATCGGCCCGCGCGATCAGCGCCCCCGACGCCTCAATGTGTGGTGGGACAAGGAGGAAGATAACCACTTCGGCACCGATGAGTTCGTGCAGTTCTGTCGGATGATCGGGGCCCAGCCATATATCTGCGGGAATGTCGGCTCCGGCAGCCCTAGAGAGATGATGCAGTGGCTGGAATACTGCAACTATGCCGGCAACACGACGTTGGCCCAGGAGCGGGCGGCCAATGGCAGCGCGGAGCCGTATCGCATCAAGTACTGGGGCATCGGCAATGAGAACTACGGCTGCGGCGGGGCGTATGACGCGGCGGCGTATGCCCGGGAGTACCGGCGCTACGCCAGCTATCTCCGGCGGATGGACCCCACAGTTGAGTTGATAGCCTGTGGCCACTCTCACGAATGGAATTTGGAGTTCTTAGAGAACATAGGCAGACTCGACACGCTCGACCACCTGTCACTCCACCACTACTATGGAAGCGGCCCGGCGCGTGGCTTTTCGACTGACGAGTACTATGGGCTGTTTCCAAAGGCGCTGGAGCTGGAAGGGCGGATTGTGCGCGATGCGGAGTTGCTGGACTTCTTTGAACGTGGGGCAGGGCGCATCAAGCTGGCCATTGACGAGTGGGGCGTGTGGCATCCGGAGGCGAATCCCAGTTCTGATCATTATCAGGAGAACACACTGCGCGATGCAGTCTGTGCGGCGGTGCTATTCGATGTCTTCAACCGGCACTGCAACGTCATCAGTATGACGAACATTGCCCAGATCGTCAATGTGCTACAGTGTCTCATCCAGACCGCCGCAGAGAAGATGTGGCTGACGCCGACCTACCACGTTTATAATATGTACCAGCCTCATATGAATGCTAGGGCCGTAGAGGCAGAAGTGGAGTGCTCGACACTAGATCTGACCCACGATGGCAAGCCGTATAGCCTGCCAACGCTGTCGGCCTCAGCGTCAGTTGGACAAGACAAGGAGAGCGTGTGCGTGACCTTCAGCAATGTCCATCTGCGCAATGAGATGGAGGTCACCGTGCGATTTAGGGGAGTGGAGCGGTTGGGAAGCGGGCGGGTGAGAGTTCTCACTGCTCGGAAGGCCGATGCGGTCAATGGGCCAGACGCACCCGATGCTGTAGCGCCCCAGAGAGGTAAGCTCCGGCGGCGGGGGAATACGGTAGTGTGCACCATTCCGCCTCACTCGATGGCGGCGCTGATGGTGAAGTTGTAGGCGGGTAAGACGCTCTGCACATCAATCTCAGCACCAAGGGAGGGCACAACAAGGACTACGGCAGCCCAGACGGCCGCTACTATGAGGTGGGTCGAAGGCTGTGCACTGGTGAGGTAAGCGCGGCGGTGCAGGGCTGCCTGGACGCCGGCGCTGAGAATGTGCTGGTGGTGGATGGCCACGGGGCCGGTGCCATTGACCCGGAGCTTCTGCACCCGGCTGCGCAACTGCTGATGGGAAGGCCTCTGGCATACCCGTTTGGCTGTGATGAGAGCTTTGATTGCGCGCTGATCATTGGGCAGCATGCCAAGGCCGGGACCCTCGACGGGCACCTGTGGCACATGATCATTGGGCAGCATGCCAAGGCCGGGACCCTCGACGGGCACCTGTGGCACACCGGTTCGATAGATGTCGCCGACCTGACCATCAACGACATCTCACTGGGAGAGTTGGGCAGCAATATGCTGTTCTGCGCGTATTACGACGTGCCGGTGGTCACGGTCACTGGCGATGAGGCCTGCTGCCGCGAGGCGCGGGAGTTGGTTCCCAACATCGAGACTGCAGCAGTCAAGCGGGGTATCAACAGGGGGGCAGCTATCCACCTGCATCCTACCAAGGCCCGGGAGTTGATCCGCGAGGCGTCACAGCGCGGCGTCGAGCGCAGAGACGAGATCGGCAAGTTTTGGATTGACCCGCCCTACGTAAAGCGGGTCGAGTGGGTGGCTGAGCCGGGCTTCCCGCCGCGAGTCCATATCGCCGAGGGCGAGGACCTGATAGAGGTGCTCAAGACCTGAATAGCCTGACAGCGACAAGACCAGTCCGAGCAGT
>JALGTI010000398.1 GCA_029821455.1 Candidatus Zipacnadia bacterium
ATGGAACTTCATTGACGGCCCTGTCACCATTGGCTTGGTGCCGCCGGAGTACCGCTTTGAACGCATCAAGGCGCTCCAGGAGGCGGCCGCCATCGCCGGAGCCATTGGCGTCCCCTCCATCACCACCCATTGCGGCTTCATCCCCTCTGACCCACGCGACCCACTCTATGCCGGCACTGTCATCGCCCTCCAGCAGGTAGCTGAGGCCTGCAAGGCACATGGTGTTGAGTTTTGGTTCGAGACCGGTCAGGAGACGCCGGTCACGCTTCTGCGTACCATCGAGGACGTGGGGGCTGACAATCTTGGTATCAATCTTGACCCGGCCAACCTGTTGATGTACGGCAACGGTAACCCGATTGATGCCCTCGATGTCTTCGGCCAGTATGTCCGTGGCACCCACTGCAAGGATGGTGAGTACCCTACCAATGGTCGCGAATTGGGCAAGGAGAAGCCGATGGGTGAGGGCCGGGTGAACTTTCCGGTCCTGATCCCCAAGCTCAAGTCACTGGGCTTTCGTGGGGACCTGGTGATCGAGCGCGAGATCAGTGGCCCCCAGCAGGTGGAGGACATCAAGCGCGCCATGGCGATCCTGGAGCCTCTGCGCTGAAGTGGCACAGGCTTCTCCCATGCATCTCGTGGGCCAGGTATCCTTGCCTGTCCATCCGAGGCCTACTTCCCTGTCCATCCTGTCAGGCTAGAAATCCGGTCTACCAATCTTTGTGCGTGGCGCAGGCATCCTGCCTACGGTTGTATTCTCTTCCCCCTCCCTTCAGGCAGGGGGCCAGGGGGTAGGTCAACGAGCAAGCTTGGAGAGACTGAATATGAGCAACTACCGCTGTGCCATTATCGGAATCGGTGCCCGTGGCACACATCAGGCCGAGATGCTTCAACGCATCCCCGAGCTGGACCTGGTGACCCTCTGTGACATTGACTCGGAACGCCTGCAAGCGGCAGGCGAGCGCTTTGGTGTGGAGGCTCTCTACACCGACTTGGACGCAATGCTTGCCCAGCAACCTCCCGATATAGTCTACATTATGACGCTGCCCACTGTACGAGTCGAGCCGGTCATCAAGTGCGCTCGCGCGGGCGTGAAGGCGGTGACGATGGAGAAGCCGATGGCGCTGCGACCTTCGGAGGCGGAGGCAATGGCCGTGGCCGCCGCCGAGACTGGCTGCCTGATGGCGGTCAACCACCAGCGCCGCTATATGCCCCACTACCAGCAGTTTCGCCAGTTGTTGGCTGATGGCTGCATCGGGCAGATCAAGTTCATGCGCGCGACCAGCTTCTCAAACTCCCTCCTGGAGATGGGCGGGCACATGATGGATGGGCTGCTGATGTTCCTGCAGGAGGCCGACCCCGTCCAGGTCTGGGCTACCTCAGCGGGAGCCAAGGGCTTCCAGAATATCATCCAGCACTACGCGCCTCGCCAGACCCTCGCGAGAATCCTGTTCCCCGGACGGCTGGAGGTCCTCTGGATTCACAGCCAGGACACAGTAAACACCCTCGGCGAGAGCACCTGCTATATGCACCTTGAGTATGACTTCTGGGGCACAGAGGGCTACGCCTGGCATACCCAGAACGAGGGCTGGGGCTACCAGCGCCATGATATGGCCGAGCCCAATGGTGGGCCAACCTCCTGGGCCGACGACAATGAGCGGGCTCAGGTTGAATTCACGCGGGCGGTCGGCAAGTGGCTCGATGACCCGGCAGCGGAACACGAAAACAGCCTGGAGCGCTCCCTGCGCGGCTTCAACACACTGATGGGGATGTGCAAGTCCTCGTTGACCGGCCAGCCCTGGCAGTACGGAACACCTGTGACCGATCAGGATATTGATGACCTGCAGGCCTTGATGGAGCAAAGGGAGAACTAGAGCAATATGCCAAGGGTTCCCGCCGTCTTATGCCTGGATATCGAAGACCCTATCACGATGCGCAGCCATCAGGCCGCACAGTGGATCTGCCAGGACATCGCTGTCGCCGGTCTGACTGCCAGTTGCTTTCTGGTCGCCGAGAAGGTCAGGGCCTGGGAGCGGCTGGGGCTGCGCCAGGTCATCGAGGCGGTCAAGCTTCACGACCTGTGCTTCCATGGCTCTCGACATTCTTTCCATCCCACGATAACCGAAATCAGCGAGGCCTTGCCGGCACAGGCAGGTGCGCACATGCTGTGGGGCTGGCAGCGCCCCGGCTGGGAGGCGGCCGAGTGCATCATGGGCCGACCGGTCAATCACTGGGGCCTGAGTGGTAGCAGTTGGTCACCGGCCCTGGCAGTGATGCTGGGCCAGCGCGGGCACGCCTTGATGTACAGCCCCATCTATGGCGACGATAAGTTGCGGCCATGCTGGTTTGCTGGCGGTCTCAACTTCGCCGAGTATTTTGGCGGGCTCGATGCCGCTTATCATTCGGATGAGGCATTTGAGACGGCCTTCGCAGAACATAAGAAACGGGCCGAAGATCTGCTCGCTGCCGGGGCACCATACCTGGGCTTGTTCTGCGGCCATCCTACGAGGGTTGTACACCATAAGTTCTGGGACATAGTGAACTTCGGCAAGGGGGCCATCACCACACCAGAGCAGTGGGAAGAGCCTCCGGCAATCACTGCCGCCGAGGAGCAGACCGCCCGCAACAACCTGGCCCGTTACCTGCAGTGGG
>JALGTI010000399.1 GCA_029821455.1 Candidatus Zipacnadia bacterium
ACCAGAAGGCCGGTCTCACCTTCGGCAATATACTCCGGCAGGCCACCGTCCCGAGAGGCAATTACCGGCAGTCCCATAGCCTGTGCCTCCAGATTCACATTGGCAGCGGCCTCCTCCCAATGTGAGGGCACAAGCACTATGTCGGCTGCAGCATAATAGGGACGAGGGTCGGGATGGAAGCCCAACATCTTGACCTGCCCCTCCAAACCCAGTCGAGTAATCTGCTCCCGCACTTCCTGCTCCAGGCCGCCTTCGCCAACGATCAACAAGACAGTGTTTGGTAGCTGCTCAAGCACTTGTGACAGAGCCTCCACCGCGTATCTGTGCCCCTTGCCCCCCGCTATTCGCCCCACCAGCACCAGCACGAAATGATCCTCGCTGAGGCCGAGTTCGCGGCAGGTGTGCCCGCGCAACTGCGGATCAGGACAGAATGAGTCGGTGTCGACACTGTTGGGAATAAGCTGGATACGCTCGGCAGGAACTCCACACTTTCGGGCAAACTGCACCATTGACGCCGAGAGGCAGATAACGAACTGGGCAATGCGCAAGGGAATCGGCGGGCTGATTTCGGCCACTGCTCGAACAACGAAGGGTATTCCAATCAGCCGGGCAGATAAGCCTGCACTCATCACCGTACGCGTACCGTTCGTCAAGACCACATCGGGGCGAACCTGACGAATTGCCCGCCAGGTGTAAATGACCCCCAGCGGGTTGCGTTTGGTGCGAAACGGCGTGGAAACAATCGGGAAGCCGTGTGCTCGCGCCGGCTCCATCATACTGTCCCACGGCGGGCAGGCTAACACAGGTTCATGCCCGCGCTCACGCAAGCCCGCCATGATTTGCAGCGTGCTCTTCTCTGCTCCGCCCCAGACCAGAGCATTGTTAGTAAACAGAACTCGCACCGTAGCCTGCCTATTCTCGCTGTGTGTGTTGCCCGCTAGAGATTGGAGCCATCGCGGCTTGGATCGTGTCTGTCTGCTCGCTCGGCCCGCATATTCAACTCTACCACCATAGCGTAGGCCAGCATCGTGGCATGACCCGCCATCATCGCGTAGACTATCCCTCGCCATCCGTCAAGAATACCGCCCTGCAGCAGCAGACATCGCCCGAACGCCGCCAGCCCATGCATGACCGCTGTAGCCAGACTCACAGGCCGTCGTCTCGCCTTGATTATTTCAGCCTTGATCGTTGAGTACCGGTTATGCTTACGCATCCGCTGGGCCAAATCCCGGTGGCTGTGGTGCAGTAACACACCAGGGATTCGCCCGGCTGAGTGATTGCCCAGTACCAGCGACTCGTGCACGGGACGATTGTCCCACTCGAAATGCGACCGATACAGACGAGGCAAGTGGTGTAGCGATGCGCCAAAGCGCAACTGCTTCCCGAACGAGAGCTCTACGCGCCGGATCTTGAAAACTTCGTACTCCGGATTTGAACTCACGGTGTCTTGGATTGCCTTGGCCAGATCTGGGGTTACTTCCTCATCGGCGTCAACGGCCAGGATCCAATCTCCGCGACATTGCTCACCGCCAAAGTTGCGCTGGGCACCATACCCTGGCCAGTCGTTATGGATTACTCGGGCACCGCGAGCACGAGCAATTTCACAGGTGGCGTCAGTGCTACCAGAGTCAATGACCACGCGCTCATCAGCCCATTGTAGCAAATCCAAGCACTGCCCAATTACATCCTCTTCATTTTGGGTGATTATTAATGCAGATAGCATAGGCACCACATTCTGACTTTTCCAGCATTCATGCCTGGCTACTACCACTCCACCTTCTCAGGAACACCGACCTGCTGGCTAAGAGATAAAGCCTGGTCGGCTACCTCCTCGGACTCGATTGACAGCAGGCATTTGCGATCGGGACACTGGGCAGCCTGCTCGTGGCAGGGACTGCACGGCAGATTATTGTAGACGACTGCCGAGCTTTCGCCCAACGGCCCGGTGAGCTGAGGATCGGTAGGCCCGAAGATGGCCAGCGTCGGGCGGCCCAAAGCAGCAGAAAGATGAGTGGGGCCGCTATCCTGTCCTATGAACAAACTAGCTCGGGCGAGCACCCCCAGTAGCTGGCCTGTATCAGTGTGCCCAGTCAGGTTGGCAGCAGGAACTGACATCTGACTAGTCAATGCCTCAACACTCTCAGTTTCTTCAAAACTACCAACGAATACCGGGTACAATCCTGCCTGCTTCCACAATATTGTTGCAAGCGCAGCAAAGCGCTCGAGAGGCCAGCATTTCCACAGCCGATGCGAGGAGGCTAAAGTAGCAAGAACAACAAAAGACTGGTCGCCGGGGACCCCGTGGTGGGCCAAGATTCGCCCAGCGTCAGTTTTATCCTGTTCAGTTGCCGACAGTTGCCCAACATAGTCGCGTTTGGGCACCTCATCCGCCACATACTCGGCCATTCGCAGGTTGTTGGCTAGCGAGGGACGATTGTCGTAGGGGATGCGCTCGCTGACGAAACGCCGCGGCCAATCGTTGTCAAAGGCGACGATACGCCGGGTGCCGCACAACCGCGCCAGCAAGGAGGGCCCCGGCGAGGTGGGCAGGACGATCGCCAGGTCGGCGTGGCGGGCGCGCAACTGCCTGATCAAGGGTAGGTACGCAATAGTCAGCACCTCAGGCCGGACTGCGATGGCATCA
>JALGTI010000400.1:0-4639 GCA_029821455.1 Candidatus Zipacnadia bacterium
TCGTGGCGCAGGCTTCCAGGCTGCGAGGACTTGGGGCAAGCTGGAAGCTTGCCTCTACAAGAGAGGTTTAGTCGCGCAGCCCAGTTCCCCCTCCCTACTTGCCCTGAGCCTGCCGAAGGGTAGGGAGGGGGCCAGGGGGTAGGCAAGTCGTTCCTCCCCGACACACCCTTTCCAGTCCCAAGCAGGAAACTCTCCCCCCCTCCGCGAATATGTCCGCGACGATCCTGGAATCCATTTCCATCGCAGCGGAGTTTTGATTGGAGGAATATGCAAAATGGCTATGAGACAGTCCTTTGTATTGCGACAATTGAAGATTCTCGCGTACATTCTGCTCGCGGTCATAGCGGCTATCGCGCATTCTGACGAGTTGACTACTGCACAGGTAGCCCACGATGCTTTACAGGCTGCCGTCGT
Organism: Candidatus Zipacnadia bacterium; assembly: GCA_029821455.1. Classification (GTDB taxonomy): domain Bacteria; phylum Armatimonadota; class Zipacnadia; order Zipacnadales; family Zipacnadaceae; genus JALGVG01. Next base: position 415 of record JALGTI010000400.1, read on the forward strand.
CGTTGAAGTGTCGAAGGCCGATGACCGAACATCCGGCAGCGGCGTTCTCATAGATGAAAACGGAACTGTTCTTACCTGTTACCATCTCTTAAAGGGAGCCAAGTCGGCGTTGGTCAAACTCTCCAATGGCGGATACTTCCCCGCGCAGGGCTTGCTTGCGTTCAATCCTACAGTGGACATAGCACTCCTGAAGGTGCAGGGGCAAGGTCTCCCGAATCTGCCATTGGGTGATTCCTCAATGCTGGAGCCCGGTGATAGTATTGTTGCGATAGGAAGCCCTAAGGGACTGGAGAATAGCCTCAGCGAAGGTATCATCAGCGCAATCCGCCGGGTAGGTGATCTGCCGGATTTGTTACAGCGCGAGCTACTTGAAAGTGGGAGAAAGGAAACAGATAGGCTCATACAGTTTACAGCGCCGGTATCTCCTGGTAGCAGCGGCGGCCCTCTCATTAATTCTGCAGGGGAAGTTGTTGGGATCGTGATCTTGGGGCTCAGTGCTACAGATGCAGACAACATTTACTTCGCTGTACCCGTCAACGAATGCAAGCCGTACCTGAAGAACGAAGTGGTTATCAAATTCGACGAAGTAGATTTGTCATCCATCGGCGGTACGACGAAACGAATTGGTATCGCTCCAAAGGACTTTGGCCTGGGGGATCCGGTGAAAGAGCACATCGCATTTGCTGTACCCCGCGGCAGTGAACCGACCTTTCGAACTCCTCCAGGACTTGTAGTTGACGTCAACTCAGTCCAGGTTGTCACTGGTGGCGAAATGCAACGGTCAGAAGAGAGACCCAACCGTGGCGAGTTTCAGATTCTGACAGACGGAAGCGTTCTCTTTTCGGCGGAGGACGCGGGCCGTAAAATGACCATAGAATATGAAGGCCGACCACGAAGAGTAGCAATACTGCCAATTGTGAATCGAAGCAAGTTCGGATACCTACCTCCTATGTTGCGGACCTCATTGACATCAACACTTGTCAACCTGGGATTCGAGTTGGTCACGGAGGCCGAGACCCAAACGGTAGCCAGAGAACACAAGCTGAATGTCGAAGGTGTCATACGCGGCATCGAAGGAGCAATTACCCGCGATGATGTAATCAACGTTTCAGACAAGCTCAATGCCACGCATATTCTGTTCTCCTATGTGGATACACGCAAGTACGAGGGGTATATGACCGAATACACTGGCGTCTTAGTGATGGTAATCATGTTTGATGGGCTAACTGGAAAGCCTGTACTGACAACCGAGAAATCAGCGCAGAAGAACACATTCTTTAGTAGCTGCAAATCAGCGCGCAGGACAATCATCGGGAGGATCGTACGTCGGATCTTCAACGAATACTTCGGCATTGCTAGCTCAGATAGCGGGTAGTCATTCAAGCGGCTCCCCTGTACAGCGACCACTACCGGACCTCCCGCCGGCGCTATCCTGACTACTATGTGCGTGATTCACCCCTTCCTGCCCCAAGCAGGAAACTCTCCCCCCCTCCGCGAATACCCCGCCACAGTCAAGACGTAATCCCACAACCAAGGAGGCGTTCAAGTGAAAAAGGGGACCTGTTACGGCGGGCTTCCAGCCAAGATGAGCCATCAGGAGCGGCTGGCACTGGCCAAAGATGCGGGCCTGGACGGCGTGCAGTTGTCGGGCATCGAGAGCGTTGATGAGGCCGCTCGAGAGCGTTGATGAGGCCGCAGAGGTAGGCAAGCTGGCGGCTGACGCTGGCGTTGAGATCGCGGGCGTGATGGCCGGCACTCATTGGCAACTGCCACTCTCATCCACCGATGAGGAAACGCGGGCAAAGGGTGTAGAGGGCATCAAGAATGCGCTAGCAATCGCCAACGCCGCGGGCACGAACACGGTGCTGGTGGTGCCGGGCGTCGTCAACGAGGACACATCTTACGCTGCCGCCTACGATATATCCCAGAAGAGCCTGCGGGAACTGCTGCCCACCGCCGAAGAGCTAGGCGTGACGATGCTGCTGGAGAATGTCTGGAACAAGTTCCTACTCAGCCCCCTGGAGATGCGGGACTACATTGACAGCTTCGACACGCCGCTGATTCAGGCCTATTTCGATGTGGGCAATATCCTGCTGTACGGCTATCCGCATCAATGGATTGAGATTCTCGGTAAGCGCATCAAGCGCGTCCACATCAAGGACTTTGACACTGGCACCCGCCAGTTCGTGGGGCTGTTGCAGGGTGATGTTGACTATCCGCGCGTGATGAATGCGCTGCGCGGCGTGGGCTATGACGACTATCTGATCGCCGAGCTGGGGCCGTACAAGCAGTACCCGGAGCGGTTCGTCTACGACACCGCCGCCCAGATCGAGGCGATAATCAACAGCTAAGCAAGCAGGTGTTAGCTCATCCTGCCACGTGATTCTGGCAGATTTGACCATTGACTTCTGTCCCCCTTATTGCTGGGGTGGCTTTCTCAAGAATATCCTGAGGGAGATGATAAACGATGGGCCAGGTCCAGATAGGCATAGTGGGCGTTGGCAGCAATGGCCGTGCCTTCGTTGACTGCTATCAGAAGAACGAGAAGGCACGAGTGGCCGCGGTCTGCGATACAGACGAGGGACGCTTACAGTCCGTTGCAAATGAGACATCAGTACAGTGGGCAACTACCGATCTCAATGAACTGGTGACCTCCGCCGATATTGACGCGATTTCGGTACATACCGCCGACGCCTCCCACGCCCCCATCACCATTGCCGCCCTGCGCCACGGCAAACACGTGTTCGTGGAGAAGCCGCTGGCGACCAAACTTGACGACTGCTACGAGGTTATTGATCTGAGTGAAACTAGCGGACTGAAAGTCCAGGTTGGGCTGGTGCTGAGATTTGACCCCCTTTTCCGAGGGATTAAGCAGATGGTAGCGGGCGGGGAATTAGGGCAGGTCTTCTACGCCGAGGCCGACTACATCTGCAACTACTTGTTCCACGACGAAGTCCGGAAGGCAATCCGGAGTACCTACGATACTGCCTTTGTCAATGCGGGGACGCATGTGCTTGATCTACTACGCTGGTATCTGGGTGAACCAGTGGAGGTCCAGGCCTACGGTAACCAGAGAATGTCTAGTTGGCCACAGCCGGAATTAAAGGATGACTTGGTTTGTGCTATCTACAAGTTCGAAAGCGGTGCAGTGGCGAAAGTGGCAGCAACCTGGGCTGCCACTTGCCAACTGGCGTACTACAATCTGTCGTTGTTTGGGAGCAAGAGTAGTATTGTACGGGATAGGATTGCTCCGGCTGAAACCGGCGGCGAGTTCGAGCCGCTGCCCTTTGATCGGATTAGCGGCCATCCCTACGACGGGGAAGTGGACGCCTTTCTGGACGCAATCATTGAAGACAAGCAACCAGTCATTGATGCGCGGGATGGCGGAAATACCAGCATTGGAGTGCTCACGGCTATGGCGGCACTCCATCAGGGCAAGCCCGTCAAGATACAGACCCGCTAAGAGCAGGATGGCGCGAAGTTAGGAGGCGTTGGCCTATGCACCCCAAGAACCTGCTGATATTCATTGTGCTCGTGTCCTGCGGGGCGGCAATCTCTGCCACTGCCGAGGTCATCCTCTCGCCCGGCCCAAAGGTGCTGGTGGGTAAGGACGCCCCGGCAGTCGAGGCGCTACTGCGTCAGTCGCTGGCATGCAAATTCATCACCGTGCGCCCAGGCGCCGACACGCAATGGGCTATCTACAACGAGTACGGACAGATAGAGCAGCTTGTTCTGGGGCCATTTGACAAGGCTTACTTCGACGAGCGCGTCAAGCACGGCGACGTTATGCTCCACGAGGAGCGCTAAGGCCGGGCGCTAGAGCATCTGTGCCCGTGCTTAGGGGACTCAGTGAGTAGGAGCCTCACGGCTTCTTGTAGGCGACCAGATACGCCGTGTCTAGCTCCGCCTCCACATCCTTGAGCTGGGTGAGCTGCTCATCTGTCAGCTCGGCTGGCTCCAGCGGCTTATCGTAGGCAAGGACCACATAGTCATCCCCCAGTTTTTCCTCCAGTGCCCGCACCTTGGCGACCTCATCTGTACCCAACATTGCTACCTTGACACTTTGCTCCGACATCTTCCATACCTCCTCAAGGGCCTGCTTGAGATTGAATGCCTGAGAGCTTCGGTAGGACAGGCATCCTTGGCCTTCGACAAGCTCAGGCCATGGTGAGCCTGTCGAACCATGCCTGTCCACCTTTTGTCTACGCCTGCACGGCCGGCACCT
>JALGTI010000400.1:4647-5165 GCA_029821455.1 Candidatus Zipacnadia bacterium
GTCTCCGCTGACTCCAGCATGCAGCACGCCGCGGCCAGCGAGTGCCGCGCATCGCGGATCGTGGACTTAGACTGCTTGCCTGTCTTGATGCAGTCAAAGAAGTGGGCCAGCGATTCCTGGTTGTACTTGTAGTCCTCCACCTCGTACGTCTCCTGGGCCCGCGCGTCGGGCTGGTCAGTCTCCTTGGTCACGACGATTTGCGTTTTGCCCTCACCGTGTAGGATAGCTGTTGCCTTGGTGCCGATGATAGTGGCGTAGTGCTCGCGGGCCCCGCACACCGAGTCGGTGACAATGCCAGTGCCACCCTCCTTCATAGCACAGAGGCCCCAGACCAGCTCCGGCCCTGCGGGGGCAGTGCTTTCGGTGCGAGCATAGACATCCGCCAACTCCCCGGCCGTCCAGTAGATGAAGTCAATCGCGTGGCAGGCGTGATGCACCACCCATCCCCCGGACTCCTCAATCCGCACGATGGCTGGATGCCTGACGCCGGACTCATACAGCCCATACCCACGCAGGCG
>JALGTI010000401.1 GCA_029821455.1 Candidatus Zipacnadia bacterium
ACGCACATCTGCCGCGGAAGTACTTCGGCGTTTGGACATTCATGCACACTAGTTGTTGGCCACCAGTCATACCGGTACAGTGGACGCGAATAGAATGGGCTTACGTCTATATTCAGGTTGCGTAGCTTATCCATTACATGCGCACGATACGTACTGTCTTCTATGACGACTGGGAGACGCACGTATGCGCCAGTATCATCAGGTCTCACACTTTGCCAACGGAGAGGCCTATCTGCCAGCGCCTGTTTGATCATGTCGGCTGCTTTCTGGCGCTGAACGTTTAACTGCCTCAGTACCGCGAACTTCTGGTGGCTCAGTCTGGCCTGCCAGGATTCCAGCTGCGCCGCAGGGTCTCCCATAGATGTGGCCTCCTGCCCGATGCCCAGGAATGGCAGGTGCCGCAGTAATGCCCATGCTTGTGGTTGCGAGCCCAGGACAGTCGCCACCATTTTACAGAACGTGACGGCCGGTTGCAATGTTGAGACCCTAGGAAGAGCCTTGCAGACCAGGTCCAAAGCTTTCCCTACTCTGGGGTCCTTGGCCACAGCCAAACCGCCTTCCAGTGCTCGCCAGTTCTTACCACGCCCGAAGCTGAAGCAAGCCGCATCTCCGATGCTGCCAACTAGCCTGCCCTTGTAGCGGGCGCCCGCGGCCTGGGCGGCGTCCTCTATTAGCAGTATACTTGCGTCCTCGCTAAGACGCCTTAACAGATCCATGTCGCATGGCGTGCCAAACATGTGCGCAGCTACAACCGCCACCGTCCGGTCATTGATCAGAGCCTCAATCTTCTCCGGGGCAATGTTGAAATCCTCATAGGAAACATCGCAGGGAACAGGCCTCAGACCTGCGGCGATAACCGCAAGACCCACTGTAGGACAAGTGTAAGCAGGAACGATGACTTCGTCGCCCGCTCTCACCCGCTTGCAGGCCTCCAGAATGGCCCACAACGCCCATCGGCCCGACGAAACGGTACGAACAGCAACTGCGTCCAGCAGTAGCTTGACCTCCTGTTCAAGAGATGCCACAGCGTTACCGTCTGGCAGAGCAGCTCTCAGCAGGTCCACCAACGTGACAGGCATGGCGACTGCGGGCGTTGCACTTCTCAGATTGGCTAACCAGCGTAGATCCATCGTTCATGCCTTAGGCAACTATGATGAGAGACAGCTTACGACCCCTCAGTCTGCTCTTGGTCGCGTGCCGGTTGCACCGCAGACCTTGTGCCAAGATTCGAAATTATGGTCGCATAGAGTTCGATTTGCTTTTCCACAACGTACTCAACATCATACATCGCCGCTCTGTCCTTCGCTCGCTCTCCCATCGAAGAGCCCAAGGCGCTATCACAACGGATTTTCCAAAGACTTGCCGCCATAGCTTCCGCATCCGCCACTGGTACCAGATAACCCGTCTCGCCTGGAACAACTTGCTCTCTGCAGCCGGGAATATCGGTAGCGACCACCGGCAGGCCGGATGCCATCGCCTCCATAGTCGCAACTGGCATACCTTCCCGATGCGAGGCTAGCAGGAAGACGTCAGCAGCGCAGTGCAGCCGGGGTACATCATCCCGCCAACCCAGGAGCATCAACTGCTGAGCTACTCCTATGTTTTTAGCTTCCGCTGTCAGGCCTTCGGCCTCTGGGCCGTCTCCGGCCACTACCAGCCGGATTTCGGGATCTTTGTCGGCCACTAGGCGCAGAGCCCGGAGAACCTCGTAATGGCCCTTGTCACGGGTCAGTCGTGCAACGGTAAGTATGACAAAGGCTTCGGGAGCAATGCCCAGCTCGTCCCGTATCTGCGCACGTACCGAGGAACGCTGTTCAAGCGGGAATTGAAATCGGCTCACATCTATGCCTATTCCTGGCATCGTTGTGAACTTAGACGCCGGTTGTCGTGTCTCCCGAATGGCGATTTCCTGTTCCTCTTCACTGACACAGATCATGTGCTCGCAGAGCCGAATGGCAATACCCTCAATGCGATACCAGAACCACTGCTTCCAGCGCGGCATAAGTTCATGCACGTAGAACCCGTGCTGGGTGTACAGAATGTAGTGTGCGCCCGCCAGGCGGGCGGCGAGATTACCCAGCAAGCCAGCAAACGAGGTATGCGTGTGGACTATGTCGTAGTTGCCCGTCCGGATAATGGCGTGCAAATCCCGTATGGCTGTTGTCCACATCAGCGGGTTCATCTTCTGAGCAACTCGGATGACGTGTATGGGATAACCCGCTTCCCCGAGCGCCTTCAGCCCTTCGTCGAGCCGTGCCGCTGCCTCAACATGATAGCCTTCTGCCCGCAGCCTGTCCATGAGCGGCCGGGCGAAACTGTTCAGCGAGCGTCCTTCAGCGGCTATCTGAAGGATGCGGGTACTATCCGCTCCGCTCATTTTCCACCTCGCTTGACAGTACGGGCCAGAGCGGCCTCATATAGACGCTCGTGCTGTTCAACGAACCCCTGCAGCGAAAAGCACTCAGCTACCCTCGCGCGCCCTGCGGCTCCCATCTTGCTGGCCAACTGCCGATCGTTCAGCACCCGTATTATAGCCTTCGCCAGAAGGTCGGGCGAGTTTGGGGGCACGACCAATCCAGTCGTGCCGTCTTGAACTGCCTCGGCACATCCTCCGACATCAGTAGTGACCACCGGCAG
>JALGTI010000402.1 GCA_029821455.1 Candidatus Zipacnadia bacterium
GTGACGATCCCGATAATGGGCATCTCAGGCATATTGGGCGCAAGGCTTACCAGCGACAGATGCACACCATTTTCAAGCAAGCACAGGGCCACCACGCTCTTGATAGCGTCGCGGCGCGATACCATCGCGTATAGGCCCAGGGTGAAGATGGTCAGGGCCACCGCCAAGTTGGTGCGGAATGGCTCGCCGGTCGCCAGCTCCGTGGGAGCCAGGAAATGAGCCTGCGTATGTACCAGCTTGTAGAAGGCCACCATCAGAATTGCGCCCAGCACTACCGACACACCCAACCCGATGATTGGCTTGGTCTCCTGGGTGCGCGTCTGGCGGATGTACGAGAACAGGAGAGCCGGGATCAGAGTGGCCTTGGTCACCAGCGCCACCACAGCCCACAGATACAGCAGCGGATTGTTCAGAGCCCAGGCAAAGACGACAAAGATCGCCACCAGCAGCAGCGCCTGAGCCAGGTAGGCATAGGCTGAGATGCGCAGATTGCGCGCCTCAACTGCCGTCAGCGAGGTGGCCACCATCGCCAGGGCCAGATTAGCGACCAATGCCTCAACCGACATCCTGCTCCTCCTCTCTGGGTTGGGGAACACGTACCGGCCCGCGTACGGGATCTTGGCGGAAGCCAGTCTCCATCAGCCGGTCCAACGGCGTTTCTGGGTCATAGCAGCGGCCACAGCGCTGACAGGTGGCCATGAAGATCTCGTGCTCCACCACCAGGTCCTCCCGCCCCAGGTCCGAGGCCAGCTCCGACCGATCAGACATCGTGATGGCGTCTTCCGGGCACACATCAGCGCACCGGCCACAGTAGATGCAGCGCTCCAGCAGCCGGATGATGCGTCGCCTCTCCTGGTCCACATCAACGATGCGGATCAGCCTCGGCGGGCAGGCGTTGGCGCAGGCCCCGCACCCGATGCACTTGTCCGCATCAACCTGCGGTAGCCCCCGAAAGGTCTCCTCGGGCGGGTGAGGCGCGAACGGATATGGCAATGTCACGCGCCCGGCCGAAAAGCACAGGATCGCCTCTTTGAGCTTACTGCGTATCATCATGCCACCACCTAAGGGATCATCGCCGCATACGCCAGACCCAGGATTGCCACCACTAACACCGCCCCAGCATAGCGCATCGCCTGGTCAATGCGCAGCCGGGGGTGGACAGCATTCTGCACGCCAACGGCAACCAGATTCAAAACGAACACATAGACGATGCTCAGCAGCGGCCAGGCCCAGGGCCAGGGCACGGCGTATACTATCCACGGCACGAAAAGCTGGATGAACAGACCAGTATAGAGAAACTGTTTGACGAACAGCCCCCACTTGCACAACGCAAGCTGCGGCCCGCTTATCTCGGTCAGAGGCCCGTCCATTATCTCGCTCTCTGCCTCGACCATATCGAAGGGCAGCTTGCCAACCTGCACCTGCAGCGCCATCAAGAACGCCACTCCTGCCACCACCAGAGCCAACGATGGGACGGCCATCTGTGCCTCAATAATCCCGCCGAAGGTGAGAGTGCCGGCGCTGAGGGCGGCCGTGAGCAGGCAGACCGCCACCACCGGCTCGGCCGCCATCATCAACAGCACTTCGCGGGCTGCGCCCACCGTGGAGTACGGTGAGCGGCCAGCAAAGCCGATAGCCGCCATCGTCAGGGCTGACAGGGAGATGAAATAGATGAACACGAGCGCATCGCCGCCCACATCGGTGTACAAGCCGGGTATCAACGGCGCTAGCCCCGCCGCTACCAGCAGCGAGGCGAGATAGATTGCAGGCCCCACTGCCAGGACCCAGTCACGGCTCACTCGCAGGTCCTCTTTGCCTAGCAGCTTGACCAGGTCAAGGTACGGCTGGATTATCGGCGGGCCCTTGCGGGAGTGGACGACGGCCAATAGTTTCCGCACTGTGCCCTCCAGCAGCGGTGCCAGAGCCAGCACGATCAGCGCCGCGAGCGCAGCTTGTCCAAGACTTGACAGATGCTCCATATCACTGCCTCACTGCCTACCCAGATTTGTCAGCTCGTCCTCGGTGTACACACGAAGCCGTCCTGAATTCACATCCAGGACCTCAAACCGTTCAGTGCACGAAAAGCAGGGGTCAAAGCTGCCAATCCCGATCGGGACATCGGCGAGGGTGTCGCCGGTGATCATCGGCGGGACGTTCTGCAAGTTGGCGTAGGTGGGTGCCCGCACGCGCCATCGCTCCGGGCGATTGTCCGGGCCGGTCAACAGCCAGTGAAACACCTCGCCACGCGGCGCCTCTACTGCGCTCATCCCCTGCCGGCCGGCTGGTATCTCTTCGTCAATCTCTGCCATAATCGGCCCGTCGGGCATCTTTTCGAGGGCCTCGCGGATCAGCTCGATGGCAATCAGCGTCTCCTCGATGCGAACTACGGTCCGCGCCAGTATGTCACAGCTATCTTGCACGGCCTTCTGGAAGTTCAACTCCGCGTACGCGGCGTACGGATGATCGCCCCGCACATCTATCGCCACCCCTGAGCCTCGGGCCGTCGGCCCAGCAGCGCAGTAATCATGCGCCACCTCCGGCGTCAGAATGCAGCAGTCCTGCAGCCGCGCCATCAGGGTCGTGTCACCAGGAATGGCATCGTACAGCGCCCGCCACTCG
>JALGTI010000403.1 GCA_029821455.1 Candidatus Zipacnadia bacterium
AGGGACCGCTTCGCTGAGGGCCTTGCGGAAGCGATGGATGCCGTGCCCGGAGTGCGCATCGCTCTGGAGCCCAAGCCGTACGAGCCGCGAGCCAACATCTTGTATGGCACGACACCGCAGGGGATCTTGCTTGCCGACAAGGTGGAAAGTATGTTGAGGGCCGATGAGAACCGGCGGCTGCTTGATGAGGGTCGCGCCTTGATGACTATGAACCCGGAAGTGGGTCATGTGCTGATGGGCTTTGAGGACCTGGGTTATTCACTCAGCCTGATCCTGGAATATGGACGGCTGGCCCACACGCACTGGAACTCGCAGCCGCTGGGCAACTATGACCAGGATAAGAATGTTGGCGTCATCGCGCCGGAGCAGGCCGAGGCGGGGCTATATGTACTGAAGATGTGTGGCTACAAGGAATACTTCGGGATTGACATCAATCCCGAGCGGATGCCTGTAGAGCGGGCGCTGATTAACAATATGGATTGCCTGAAGGGGATGAATGAGCGCATCAATAACCTCGATCACGCGCGCATCGTCGAGTGTGTGGAGAAGCCAGCCGAGAATCGCGGAATCCTGGAGGCGCTGCTCATCAGGGGGCGGTACGGCGATACCGGGGCCGACTTCTCGGAGCTGAAGTAGGGTGAGCAGATGAAGCGATACGGTTATCTTCTGGCACTGGCTGTGGCGGTGGGCTTGATGTTGTGTAGTTGCTCGCGCAGCCCAGAGACCGGGCCGGCGGGAGGCCTGCAACCATCAGAGCAACAGCGAGCAACTGAGGCAGAGAGGCTCGAAGCAGAGATGGAAGCAATCCTGGCCCAGTATGAAGAACTGGAGCAGCGGGCCGAGGAGCTGGAAGCCCAGGTGCAAGCGGCGCTGTCGGAGGATGACGAGGCCACAGCCAGCGAGCTGATGGAACAGATAGGCGAACTGGAGGAAGAGTTGGAGGCTCTGGAGCGGCAGCAGGAAGAGCTGATGGATGAAGTGACCAAGCTTGGCGGTATCGAAAAGATAGAGGAGAATACGGCAGATGAGGAGACGCCCCGGGCGCCGTAGGATGGAGCGTAATGTTGTGAATAATCGCCACTGGGCGACCAAGGGATTGGTCGCCCTCTTGTCAAGCCTGTTGTTGGTGGCAGTGCTCCGGGTAGATGCCGCTACGCTTGTGGAACTGCCGGTCGCGGTCACCAAGGGCCGGCACGCTCTGGATGTGTCAAGGGCCGGCAAAGTCGGTCTGTATCTGAATGAACTGAGGCTCGTTAGCCTGCTACTCACGCTGACTGACAGCGGCGGCTTTGTGGATCAGCGGCCTCATTATGTCTCCATCACTGCCACAGCTGAGGATGCGGACGTGTTCCGTCTTTCGGCAGTGGGGACGCTCACCACGAAAGCCGGCAGTGTCTTTGATTTTGCTGAGGGCGTCGCTTTTGACGCAGATGGGGCCACAGTGAGCTACGAGCTGACGCCACGGACTGACTGCACCATCGAGGTGCTCAGATTGTCATTGAACTTCTCTGTGGCTGATTTCGGTGGCCGGCACATTACTGTGGTTGACAACAAGGGGGGTGTACACACTTGGGGGCTGCCGGCTGAGAAGGGGGAAGCCATCTTAGGTTCAGCAGCGGCGGTTGGGGCAGCCGCCGAATTCGGTGACGACAACGCCGTGGAGATCAGTCAGATTGAAGGGGCCTACTCCACTTACCTGTGGGATATGCGAGCGTGGAACCAGACGCAGTACAGCCTCAACCTGCGCTTTGCGGCAGGCGAATTGAAGGCGGGAACGCCGTGCCGGCTCAGTTTGAGGCTGGGGACGCGACACAAACTGCGGGACCCGGTCCTGCTTGCCAAGGTTGAGCAGATTCGAGAGGCTAGGAAAGCTCACTTCCTGGAGCACCTCCGGGCCAAGTTCAAAGGCAAGGTGCTGCCGCTAGCGCCGTTCGATTTCGCCCATGCGGACTGGCAGGCGCTGCGCGCAAGCGGCCAGGGACTTGAGCAGATTATTCCGTATGTGGCGCAGGTATGCGAAACAATTGATATGGACCCTGAGAGCAAGCTGTTCGGGTATCTGGACTTTCACTGGCGGTCGGGAATTGCCCCCGACAATGCTACGTACGTTGAGTCTATGCAGCCGCTGGCCTGCGTCTGGAGCACACCGGGGGATTGGAACCCCTATTACCACGATAAGGCCCTGATGCAGCGGATTGAGGCAATGGCCATATACTATTGTGAGCTGGTGGGGCTGAATGGGGGATTTGGCGGGCCGTGGTCGCATCCACTGGCACGGATTGCCGAAGCGTACTATCGGGTTGGCGAGGCGGTTGACCCCGACATCGCGGGCGTCTGGGTTGATCGCATGTTGCGCCGTGCCGAGTGGATTGGGAGGGAGATGGTGGTGGACGGCCAATGCACCAACCAACAGGCCGAAGGATTCCACGCGTTGCAGTGGACGTACTGGGCGACGGGTGATGAGCGGGTGCTGGAGTGGATTGATGAGCTAAAGCAGCGCTACTTGCGCGAAGCGATCCAGCCGCCGGGCTATCCAGTGGAGATGCAAGGGCCGGACTACTATTACCAGAATGTCTCCACAATGGCACTGTTTTGGTACTACGATCTGTCACG
>JALGTI010000050.1 GCA_029821455.1 Candidatus Zipacnadia bacterium
CGCTCGCACAATCCTGCGTCCGTGCATTATAGCACAAACTCACAGCGGCCAAGACCACGCAGCAGCGAAGTTGGCCGGTGTCGGCCAGTTCCGCGTTCCCCGATGCTGTTTTGACACCTCGCGCAGACCCGCTCTTCCTTGGGCCTCACCGCGGGCGGACCTGCATCGGGCTGAGGTACTGCTTGCCAAGTCTGGCCGATTAGCTCCGGACAATGGCGCTTGCGACTATCTGCCGGCCTGGACCCACTTGGTTAGGCACAGTATATGCCCTACGCGCCTCCTCTTGGATTCTTGGACGAAGTACCGTCGTCGTAGGCCATCACCCGCGAATTGACCCATTTGGCATGGCCATCGAAGAAGGTCACGTTGATCCCACCATTCAGGATTGTTGCCAGGATCGCGATAATCGCCATCACCACCAGCAATTCAATCAATGTAAAACCTCTCGTGGGCTGAGCTTGTCGGAGTACAGGGTCGAGGACAGGACGCTGAGCCCGCCGAACCCGCAGCGTCTCGGCTGCCCTGTTGCAGCTTGTGGTGGCAAGCAAGATGAACACTGGAAGTGCGCTTGGGGGTAACATAGTTATTGATCACTCCTGATGCCGTTAGGTCTGGAGACTACTGCGCAGGCCGTTTTCGTCCACTGTTCCGGGAGAAAGGGCATCCTGGTTGTCGCGCGAGAGATTACGCGGCGTTCCTCTGCCCTCTATTATGCCTCACAGTAAGGCCAGCGGCAAGGCCCCTGCTCCGCCGATAACCGCCCAATCGGCGTCCTCGGGTCGCTGGGTAGCGGTTCCTTCAAGGGGTGTTCGATAGAAGGCAAGCTTGAGGGCGCAGATGAGTCTGGGGATCACACGCCATACTAACCTGGGAACTCAGCCGCCACCGCTTCCTACCACACCGAAAGCGCCAAGGCAAACCGATGACCTGATCCGCCAGCGGGACCGAGTTGCCGGCTCACGCCTACGGCAGCAGGAAAAGCCTGCCCTCACCCGAGTCGAGGGAGATCTGTAGCCCGTCCATCGCCGGGCTGTCGTCGAGAAGGGGGATCTCCTCGCCCGTGTCCTGACTGATCTCCACGATCTGTTCGGCCGGAACGTCGAACTCCACCGTCGGCCATGACGTGTAGTGGTTGCTGTAGTTGTTGAGCAGCACCGCGCGGCGACCGTCGGCATGGGTGAACGTGCCGATCAGGAAGTCGGTGTAGTCGTACGTGATGCTCTTGATCGGTGTGTCGGCGAGGACCTCGGTGGCGTCGGCCTCGGGCTCCAGCCGGTAGACGCCGGTGCTCGTGAGCTGCATAAAGGTTGGGCCGAGTGCCTTGAGGCAGGCGTTGATGCGCTTGGCCTGGCCGTAGTGGCGGGTCTTTCTGCCCTCTCGAGTGATGATCGCGCCGCCCTTGGGGAACTCGCCACCACCTGGCGTCCAGTAGCAGAAGTAGAGAACGCCCTTCGCGCCGTAGGCGAGGGAGGTGTAGATCTGCCAGCGGATGTCGGCCTCAGTGGGATCAAAGTGCGGGCCGAAGGGCATGGTATTGAAGAAGTTCCAGAACGGGATGCCCTGCTGGAGCGAGTACTTGCGCATGGCCGCGAGGTTTGAGCAGTAACTCGACTTGCTGTCCCCGCTTGGCTTCATGACCGGGTAGTGGTCCATCGAGAGGACATCCACCCCGACCTCATCGACGAAGCGCGCGACGTACTCGTCGTATGTCTTCGTCCCCAACTGCTGCTCATTGGCGTAGTTGGGGTAGAGGTTGATGTAGGCGAGCTTGCCAGGACGGGCCTCTCGGAAGGCATCCACGCGCTCGCGGAGGTCCGCGAACTCGCTGACGTTCGGCTCGTCGTCCAAGACATAGCCCCAGCACGCCGGGCCATCGGGCAGTTCGGATGGCTCCACGCCCCCCGTCCAGAGAAGGGCCTTGAGGCCGTATCGCTCGCAGAGGTCGAGACACTGGTTCATCGACTCGGGCGTGCGTGCGGCGAACGCGCCGAGCACCAGCGTGAAGTTGGCTTTGGCGATGTCGAGGTAGTGCTGCTGCATGTTCTCATCGGCGGGCGGATCGACCCAGAACCCGATGGCGAACTGGTCTTGATGGAAGCGCTGGGCGGATGCGGATGTCATGAGGAGGCCTCCGATTAGAACGATGGTCGTGAGCGCGGCAATCCTACTCATAGCTCATTCTCACCTCGTCGATGTAGAGGACGCATTCGGTAGTCGCTGATCCGGTGAACCGGGATTACCCATATGGGACCGGGTACCCGAGTCGCTGGCTGAACACCCAGCCGTTCGTTGCGATGCTTCGACAACTGGCTTTCGGAAACCTGCACATGCGGCTGTGAAGCCCGGTGGCTGCACGCACTGCCAGCGGGCGTGACAGCGCCGCCGTCCCGGCAGAAACGGCATCCTCGCGGATTTTTCGGCGGTCTACCTGCACGACTACCAGACACCACGGGAAGCCCGGCGAGGGTTGTCAAGGTACTTCGAATTCTATAATCGGCGGCGGGTGTACCAGGCCTTGGATTACCACACGCCCTGAGAAGTCTATTCGGGAGCCTGCGGGGCTGCCCCCCTCGGGGGGCGGGGGTGGGCACAGCAAACAACCCGCCCAGACCCCTCCGGGGCTACTGCAATGCGCCTTAATAACGGCCCTTTGCCTGTCTTGACAACCGGGTCCACCTAAGACAGCCCGGACTTGACGCTATCTCCGCCTACTGGACCACTAGCACACCTTGAGGGCGAGGCATAAGCACGCCAAGTTTGCCGGCGGTCAGACAGCCACTTTTCCGGCAAGCCCCGTGCACAATCGTTGCCAGCGGCTACTTGATTGTGATGCGTCCCTCCACCTTCGGGCTAACAGTGCCCTGCTCGCGTAGCATGTGAGTTACGATAGCATTGTCGGTGTAGCCCAGGTACACCGGCTCAGCACCCTCGGTCAACACGCTGTAGCCATCTCCACCTGACAACAGGAATTCGGAGGTAGCCAGAGTGTAGGTGCGGTCGCGGCGAAGCGGCTCTCCCCCGACAGTGACCGCCTTGAGGGTTGCGTCCTCTATCACCACTGCCAGGCCGGAGACCTGTAGGAAACCCCCAGCGGGGCGCCGAAGGCTGGCGGCGAATTCGAGTGTCTCCCACAGTTGCTCGCCATCTATCTTCTTCGTGGCGACAAGGTTGCTGAAGGGAAGGGTTTTCAGCAGCGCGCCCACGGTGATCGGCCCCGCCGGAATGGAAGCGCGGATGCCGCCACCGTTGACTACGCACACATCAGCTCGGGTGTAGGCGCGGAACAGGTCGCAGATGAGGTTGCCCAGATTCGTCTCACGGCTACGCACCGCCTCGCGCCCTCCCTCCAGATCCACGCTACTGTAGGCCACCACCTCCTGCAAGCGTTGTTCCACTCTTCCCCTGTACGTGTCAATGATGGCCTGCACTCCCGGATGAGCAGGTATCTGCTCGTCAACGGGGCGCAGGAAGCCGCGGTGTTTCACGACGTCTCCGGCGCGCACCAGCATGTCGAGTTGCCCGACGTATCTGCCGTAGCTTCCGGCCTGACAGACCAGTGTCTTGCCCACCCGGGTCGGGGGCTCTACAAGAGTGTGGCTGTGACCGCCGATGATGACATCCAGATCGGGAGCTGCTTGAGCCAGCCTCAGATCTTGCTCGTAGCCCAGATGGGTGACTGCGATAATGAAATCGGCCTCAGGAAGCAACTCAGCCAGCAGGGAACGGCATTCCGCTATCGGATCGGTGAACTCCAGACCCGCCACGTTCTGGGGCAGGGTTGCGACAGCCGTCTCTTGAGTGGTCAGGCCAAGAGCAGCCGCTTGAGTGCCATCGGCTAGGCTGAATCGCAGGTAAGGCTGGGCGAAGCGCTCCCCAGTTTCCTGCACGTAAATGTTGGCCGAAAGGATTGGGAACTGGGCCAGAGCAGAGAGACACAGGTAGTTGTCCAGGCCGAAGTCAAACTCGTGGTTGCCTACGCACATAATGTCCAGGTCCATAAGATTCAAGCACAGCACGTCCGGCTCACCCTGGTAGATGATGGACAGCGGTGTGCCCTGGAGGATGTCTCCTGCTTCGATCAATAGAGTGTCGTTGCCGTGCGTGCTGTTCCAGGTCCGTACCTCATCAGCAATCGTCGCGATGCGAGCCAGGCCGCCCACACTTGAATCAGCCTCGTCTACCGGGTGCAGGTAACCATGGAGGTCATTGAAGTGGAGAATACTGACGTACGAGTCAGCTGAGGCCAGCGACAGCGTTAGGAGAATAGCTGCCGTCCAGAGCGCAAATCTGAAAGCGGTTTTGTGCACTTATGAACTCTCCCCTCTCAGAACAGGATTCGCCATAGAGATGCTTGCCAGTTGGGATATTGCCCGCCGGCCGGCCCAATTCCTTCTAAGGAGATCGAGGAGGTCTATCACTGCGTCACGACCGATCAACTCGAAGACATGTATCGGCAGTTCCGGGAGATGTATGATGTGGATGAAACGGTGACTAATGAACATATGAGATTCTGCGCCCAGCTCCCAGTCGCCTTCGACGAGGTCATCCGCAAGTACGATATTCATGCTTTTGGTTTCTACTGGTGAGGGGAAGAAGAGCTGATCACACTGTTCCGGTCCCAGGCCGGTCTGGCCGTTTCCCGGCTGGCATCATGGGGCTGTCCCGGCGTTACCGGGGGGCGACGTTAAGACAGCCATGGGTATCAAGATTCTTGACCTGTTGGGTGCCGGTGGAATGTTCATAGAGTTCTTTACTACGGATTTTGCCGAGGGTTTCCTGCTCATGGGCTACGACGGACGCAGTAACATTAATGTGGCCGCAGGCCGGCCCCCTCTCCAGCATTTGGAAGTCCATCACGGCAAGTCTAGTCACGGGTTGGGGATTAATTTTGCAATGCAGGAGGGGCCGATAACTTTGCTGAGCCTCACTCAGTCCGACGCGGGCGAGACTTTCGAGTTGATCTATACCATAGCGGAAATCATGCCGGGAGAAACCCTGAACATCGGTAATCCCAACTGCCGAGTCCGAGTCAGCCAGCCGAGGCCTGAGTCGGGCGCGGGTTACGCAGGTTATAAGTCTACTGAAACTGCCTCGGGTAGTCCAGGGTAACCTCGGACGTTTGAGAGCTTCACGCAACCGCCACGCCTAGCCCCAGAGCTTGGCTGCAAAGCGCCTCCGCTCAAAGCAGGAGGTTCAACAGCCCTCCTGTAGCGAAAGCGACGAGCATCATCACGGCGGCCGCTTTCAGCATGTCGCGCAGACCAAACTCCTTGAAGAGCACAGCGAAGGTGGCCACACAGGGGAAGTATGCAGTAAGCACCACTGATGCGATAATCAGTTGCTTCAAGCTCAGTCCCAGGGGTGCCAGCATGCCCACGGCTACATCCTTGCGTAGGAAGCCGACCAGTAGCGCAGCAACGCCCTCCGTTGGCAGCCCCAGGATCCCGGTCACTACCGGCGCCAACAACTTGCCTAGAATTTGGATGATGTGCAGCTCATACAGGAGGTTGACAACCAACACGCCCAACAGTACCAGCGGGACAGCCTCTGTGATGAAGTGGCTTATGCGCATCCACACCTTCTGCGCCAGCGCGCGGTAGTACGGGAATCGGTAAGGCGGTATCTCTATGAACACCTCTGGCGCCTCACCAGGTATGGCAAACCTGAATACCAGGGCCAGCACTACCCACAACGCCGCCAAGGTCCCGAATATGGGCACTAGCCCTCGGGCGCCGTAGTCCCCGAGCAGTCCTACCACCATGGCGATCTGTGCCATACAGGGCACGCAAATGGCCATCAGCGTAGCGCTGATCAGACGCTGACGCCGGGTTTCAAAGATCCGGGTGGCAAGTGCTCCCGGCACGTTGCACCCCAAGCCAAGAAACATCGGAATGATAGTCAGCCCATGGAGGCCTAATCGGTGCATAACAGTATCCACCAGCACCCCGAGTCGTGGCAGATAGCCGACGTCCTCCAGGAAGCTTAGCACCACGTAAAAAGCGAATATGTAAGGCAGGACCGCTGCCAAGGGCACGAACAGCCCGGTGGTAAGCAGTCCCAGCGATTGCCCGAAGTCTATTTGCCCCTCAAAGAGGGTGCCGATCAGCAGCCCATGCCAGAAGGTGCCCGGTCCTAACCACTCGGAGAGTCCCATCATCAGCGGCGCCCAGTAGTTCTCGAAGAGAGGCTGAAAGACATATCCGATGAGACCTTCCCCGATAAAGCGGATAACCTCGAAGCAAATATACCCCACTATTACAGCCAGTGGAATCCCTGTCAGTGGCTGCAAAGATAGATCGCTGAGGGTCTCCAGCACTGTGTGGTGGTGGTGTCGGACCTTCTGGACGGCCATTACGATCTCTCCCACTTGCCTCCAGCGCTCGCCATCCTCATGAGGCAGCGTATCGGCCTTCGCCTCCTCAAGCGCCTCCATAAGCCTATTGATCCCTTCTCCACTCAGCCCACACGTCTGAACGACAGGGACGCCAAGACGTTTTTCGAGTTCATCCACATCAATTTCGATACCCTTGTGATGAACCTCGTCCCACATGTTGAGGGCTACCACCACAGGCTTGCCCGACTTGAGAAGCTGCAACGTAAGGTTGAGATTCCGTTCCAGATTGGTGGCATCTACCACATCAATGACTACGTCCCCCTCATCCAGCATCTCCACAGCCACTTCCTCGGCTCTGGAGGTGGGCTCAAGCGTGTAGGTACCGGGGACGTCGACGATCTCCACCGCCTCACCGTGTACGCTCATTCGTCCCTTAGTGAACTCAACGGTGGTCCCCGGATAGTTGGACACGATTACTCTGGCGCCGGTAAGTCGGGAGAAAACTACGCTTTTACCGACGTTGGGATTGCCCATCAGTAGGATTCGCTTCATTGTGGCACCTCGACAAGAATGCGCCGGGCCATTCCAAACCCGATCGCAAGCGTAGTCCCTCCGACCTGGATCTCTACAGGACCGCGCAGGGGCTGAGCGCTTCTTTTGATTGCGTGAACGCCGGGGTAGATTCCCACGGCATTCAGTCGCCTGGTCATCCCTCGGCCCCCCTGTATTTGAACCACTACTCCACCTTGCCCAGGTGCCATGGCAGTAAATGGAATTACCAATCAAATACACCTCCTTACAACTCGTGCTCTTATGGGAGTGCCTCTTCGCACTTGCCTCATTCACGATTGTTAGGCTTACCTACTTCTAAGTGGTGGCCTTCCCGTCAGACGTGCTACCCAGACTACGACTCTCTTAGCGAGAAGGTGAACCCGATATTTACGTAAAACAGATCATCTCCAGTCTCCCTCTCGTGGATTACCCCCGTCATCAGGCCCCACTGGCGCTCAGAGCCGAACGCGAGGTTGACTCCTGCTGACCAGGCGCCTTCCCCACCGCTGATCCAGTCCGCCATGCACGTGATATCCGGAGTGGCCGCGTAGTCGGCACCAACGAGCGCCCGCCAATGGGGCTCCGCGTAGTCGCAGCCCAAGTGCACCCGAAGGGGACTGGTCTTGCTCGACGCCACGACGTAGGGGTTCCAGGGCTCGCCGTTGAAACCGATACCGTTAACTCCTACAGCGGCCGCAAAACCTCCGCGGTCTCCGGCCATCTTCTTCATGAAGAACGCGCCGTTGTCGAGTGTATTCAGGAGCGTATCGAACCCCAACTCTATGCCTCCGGTAAGCCCGAAATCCGACTCTAGTACCCAGTCTGATAAATGGCTGTCTCCCCTTGTAGGAACAGCGCCGGCTACATCCAGGCACGCATCTCCAGGGCCAATAACCTCAGCCGTCGGAATCTGGATCAGCGCGCTGGGTGCAGACCAGGCAGCTAAGCAGGCACCAAACAACGCAAGCAACGTAAGACCTGACGCTTTCGCGACAACAGGTGTCGCAGTAGTTGGCGACATGTGTGGAATACGCTTCATGACACTTTCCTCCCTAGTTGAGGTTGGGTGAGATGTGGTTACGATGTCTCCTCGCGCACCTGGGGGGCGCCCAGAGCCCGAGTGCGTGGGAGAGTGATTACTCCCGCTCGTTGTGCGCGGCCGGGTGCAAGCCGATCTTGGCGCGTGACCGGGCCAGAGCAACGGCGGAGCGGATTTGCCCGAAGGCTGCTCGGGCCTGCTGCAGCTCCGCCCGCAGCAACTCTCGCTCCGCCGTTGCGTCGGCCAGCTCGCGCTTGAGTTCGTCCAACCGTTCGTTGGCCGCAGCGTTGTGGCTCTCGGCCTGCTTGAGGCTCGCCTTGAGCTGCTTGCGTTCGGCTTCGGACAGCGCCACTCGCTCGGTGAGCTGTTTGACCGTCTTGCGCAGCGGGGCGATAAGCTGGTGCTGTTGGGCAAGCTGTACTTCCTGCGCTTTGCTAGCCTCCCTTAACTGCTCCAGCTCAGCATGCACTTCCTTGCCTGCCGCGCGGGCTTGCTCGAGTTCCTCGAGCGCCGCGGCGTGCTCTTCCTCCAGGACATCGAGCCGGAGGCCGACGTTGCGCAGCTGCAGCACCTCGGTCATCAGGGCGTGGCGTGTGTCCTCGATTTCATCGCACTGAGCCTTGAGGCTGCTCACCTCCGCCTGCCCCGCCTGCACGGCCTCGTGGGCCTCCTGGAGCTGCTGTTGTAGTACGCTGGCCCGCTGCGACGCTTCGGCCCACTGCTGCTCGCTGAACTCAAGCTGCTGCTGCAGCGTGCTCATCTGAGCAAGACGATCGTTGGCCTCCTTGAACTTGGCCTGCAGCTCAGCCTCCAGCGTAGCGATAGCGTCAAGTAAGTCTGCGCTCTGCTCACCTACCGACGGGATGCTGTCAAGCGCAAATGCCGCATTTGCCCTAGGCGGTTCAGGTGCGGTTTTGGGCTTTTGCTCTGACTTCCCGCCCGCTCCGCCGGGCGCTGGCCGGCCCTGAGCGCTGGCGGGGTGGGACAGGGCTGACTGCGGAGTCAGAGCCCGCCTGCTGGGGATGAGCTGCTTGTCGTCGTGCATAACTGTCCCTCGTTTGCGTTCAGTACTCGCCAGCGCTCGCGGTCATCCGGTCGGGGCGGGGTGCGGGGCCGGGCCATCTCGACCGCTCTACTGTCCTGCGGCCAGCAATAGTGCAGTCCACCGCAGCTACGGCCCGGCATCGGCCGGCTGCGCCCGAAGGCCCTCGGCATAGCCCTCCTTGAACGCTCGCACCGCAGCGCGGGATCGCTCGGTCACTGCCACCCCGACATCCTCTATGCTCTTGCCGATGTTGTCCAGAAGGTCTGGCTTCTTCCGCCGCAGGATTTCTACTGCTGCTGCCCCAATGAGCACGCCGACAAACAAACTGCCCACTATCTTGTCCATGTGGCTCGCCTCCTTTGTCAATTCTGTCCGGTCTTTGGCCTGTCGGGCTAGCAGGCGCGTTCTGCACGAAGCCTCTTGCCCCCGCTGTGCGCCTGATTCGCAGCCCACTTACATCACTTGCCCCCCGCCGCATCACCTCCACAACTTGCCAGCGCTGTGGCATATGCTTTGCGCACGCTCACGTCCGGGTCGCCAGCGACGCTGCACAGTTCCGGCAAGGCTTCCCGGGCGGCCATCAGCCCCAAACACGTCACTGCCGTGCGCCGGATGACAGGGCTGCTGTCCGAAAGCGCGCGCACCAGGTTGGCTAGTACAGTCGGCCGGTCAGCGGTGGTGTAGATGGCCTGCAGGGCGCGTAGGCGTGCGCGGGCATCAGCATGTCGTGCCAGCGTCCACCCCAGCGCTGACAATTCATTGTCCGGTGCCTCATCGTCCGCGGCTGTTGTGGTTAGCTCACAGGCTGCATCTATCTCCGCGAGGGGCGCCGGTTCTGCTTTCTTCGGCCCTCGCTGCACCTTGCCCGCCGCCTGCTCTGTTTCCCTCGCAACGCGTTTTCCTCTGGCCGTTCTGCTCTCCAGGGCGACCTCCGATACGGCTGGCTGCTGTTGGGCAAGCTGTGCTTCCTGCGCTTTGTTGACCTCCGTTAGCGCCTCCAGTTGAGCATTGAGCTCCTCGCGTGCCGCGCAGGCCTGCTCGAGTTCCTTGAGCGCCGCGGCATGCTCTTCCTGCAGGACATCGAGCTGGAGGCTGACGTCGCGCAACTGCAGTAGCTCGGCTGTCAAGGTGTGGCGTGCGTCCTCGATTTCATTGCACCGGGCCTTGAGCGTGCTGACTTCTGCGCGCGCCGCCTCCACGGCCTCGCCCGCCTGCTCGAGCTGCTGTTGTAGTGCAGCAGCGCGCTGGGATGCTCCGGCCCGCTGCTGCTCGCTGAAGTCCAGCTCCTGTTGCAGTGTGCTCATCTGGGCGAGCCGATCCTCGACCTCCTTGAGCTTGACCTGTAACTCAGCGTTCGGCTCAGATGAAACTGTGCTCGCCAGAGGGCCAACAGGCCTGGGGCTACCGCCGAGCGCCACTGGCTGCGGCGCCCACAAATCCCTCACGTATGCAGTCGTGGCGGACACGGTGTCCTTGACTCGTGCACCGGTGCTGAAGACTAATTCTGCCGCCTCGCCGAGAAGCTTTCCGTACACCTTAGCGATTCCCATCAGACACACGGCCTCGCAACGCTGCCCCGCGGGCTCAGCGCGGCGCAGCGCCGCTCCGCGCGCTCAGGAGATTCCAGATGTCGCCGTACGCCTGCAGTATCTCGTCGGTCAGCTCTGCCGTCGCCGCCGCTACGGGCCGGGCGGCGCGGGCGAGGGGACCGAACACTGCGCGGCGCTCATCGGAGTAGCCTGCTGGCCCCGGTGATGACAGGGCTGCGTCGGCTGCCTCCGTTCCGGCACGTGCTGCGATCCCTGCCGTTTTGCCCAGCAGTGCCGCGAGCCGGTCGGCTGCATACCATAGCGCCCCGGTCGCCGCGCTACTCGGCTTCTGAGGCGCCGAGGAACCATTCACGGCTGCCACTTTCGCAGATTGCATTGCGGCGCCGCTACTTCACAGCGGCGTTTACTAGCTTGTAGGTGAGATAACCGGCCAGGGCCGCTGCGCCCACGCTCACCGCCAGGCCCGCGACGGCAGCGCCGGCAGTCAGCGTGCTGGCTGTGCCAAGCTTGGTGAGTGCCAGGCCAGTCGGCACCGCTGTGCTGGCCCCCGTCGGCGCGCTGGTGGCTGCTGCGACGACAGGCGGCACGGTGACCCCTCCGGTGGTCGTGAGCGCTGATGCGGGCGCCGAGGTATGGAGCAATAGCGGCCCACTGCCGTCACCGGGGCCGAATCCGGCGGCTTTGCCCAGGCCGAGGCCCAGACCAGTTGGCTGTCCTACTACATTTGACTGTGCCATCATGTTCCCTCCTTAAAGAGTATGTTGGCTTCTTGCAATAGATGCTTTACTCGGCTGGCTGGTATGGCGAAGCTGAT
Organism: Candidatus Zipacnadia bacterium; assembly: GCA_029821455.1. Classification (GTDB taxonomy): domain Bacteria; phylum Armatimonadota; class Zipacnadia; order Zipacnadales; family Zipacnadaceae; genus JALGVG01. The sequence goes on from JALGTI010000050.1 coordinate 11,335, forward strand.
GCCTGCGAAGGCGCCCGTAGGGGCGTAAATGGCGGTGTTGATCCCCACGACCTCACCCTCAATGTTGACCAGCGGCCCGCCGCTGTTGCCTTTATTGGTGGCGGCATCCGTCTGAATCATGTTCCGATACTGGCGGCCCTCGATGACGACATCCATGTCGGTGTTACCAACGATGCCGCGGGTCACTGATTGCTCGAAGCCGTACGGACTGCCGACGGCCAGGACAATGTCGCCCACCTCGAGAGTTTCCGACTCCCCCAGACTTACAGCAGGAAACGTGCCATCGGTATCGATCTTCAGGAGCGCCAGGTCAGCGCGGTCGTCCAGGCGCACGATGCGGGCGGAATACGATGCACGGGCAGGGCTGAACAGCGTTACCGTCACCGCGTCGCCTGCGCCCACCACGTGACTATTGGTCACTATGTAGCCTTCGGGGCTAACGATCATGCCAGACCCGCTCGTGCCTGATCCGCCGGCCGCGTTGCTGGTGATCCCGACTACGGACGCCCGGACGTTGGCAATAGCGGTGCCCAGGCTCTCTGACTCGCACGCTACGAGCTGCAAGGCCAGGTCCTCATCGCCTGCCGCGGCAAGTACTGCACTTGACTCAGCACCGCTGTTGGCAAGCCCGGGATTGATTGCTGACCAGACGAAGCCAGCAATCTGCAATGCCAGCGCTCCAACCAGCACCCCCAGAATACATAGGAGCAGCCAGTCCAGAGCTTTAGATTGCGCACGAGAATTCGTCATAGCGCCACGTTCTCTCCTTTGGCCTTCTCCTTGGACCTGTAGCTCGAGTGTGCATCGTCTGTCGGTCTTGCCGCCACAGTCGTTTCGGTGAGCCGGTCGCTGCCAAACCACTGCAAAGCCTGGTCGGCGGTGCCTTTGACGCCTGCGTACACTTTTACGCGCAGGTCGCGGAGTGCGTTCATGGCTTCCAGGCTTATGTTGTCAGCGATAACCGCGGATGCACCCTCGCTGACGACGAGTTGGGCGGACTGGATGCCGACGCCGCGCGCGTCGTTGACATTCGGATTGGGGATGACGCGAAACGTACCAAGGCCAATAATCAGAAAGAACGGCGCCCGGTCAAAGAGCGGAGCTATCTCAGCCGACGTAGTCCGACCCGTCGTCGGAATGGCCACTGTGGGCGCATTGGCAGTAGCAGCAGCCGGGGTCGTCTGGCCGGTCAGGAGCACCGGTATCGTGCTAGAACCAGAGGGCTGTGTCCACGATGGCACCAGGGATATGCCCGCCGTGGCTGGGAGCATCGCCGTCCCGCAGCTCGGACACGACGTCGTGCTGCTGGTATCGTCCTGGCCTCGTGGTATCATCGTGCCGCAGGAAGGGCACAACCAGACGGCCATCCCGCTGGTGGACGTCCAGATGCCGTTCGTGGCAGGCGATGTGGAACTCGGGGCGCTGGCTTGCGGCGGCACCGCGCTCATGAGCGTCGGATCAGCTCGCAGCAGGCGGCTGCCGCACTGAGGACACGTGAGTTGTGAGCACGGTATGCCCGCCGGGTGTGCGACGGTTGTGCCGCAGACCGGGCAGACGCAGACTTCGGTACGATTGGCGCCAGCGCTTCCCGCGGTGTCTGGCCCCACGTCACCGGGCGGCCCGCCGGTCTGGACGCCCGGCGATTGAGCCACAGCCCCCGGAGGCCACGCCGCGCTCGTGAGGCCCAGGTCACCTGGCAGCAGGCGGCTGCCGCACTCTGGACAGGTAAGCTGTGAGCAGGGTATGCCCGCGGGGTGTGCGACGGTTGTGCCACAGACCGGGCAGACGCAGACTTGGCTACGACCAGTGCCAGCGCCCCCCGCACTAGTTGGCCCAACGTCGCTCGGCGGCCCGCTAGTCTGGACGCCGGGCGATTGCGCCGCAGCCCCCGACGGCCACGTCGCACCCGAGGGTGCTGGCTGCTGGCTCTGGCCCATGCCACCCTGGGGCGGGGCCTGCGGTGCCGCCGCCGCTCCCCGCTGGCTCTGGCCCATGCCGCCTTGGGGCAGGGTCTGCGGTGTAGGGGCAACAGGCAGCGGCGCTTGCTGTGCCGTCAGCGTTGGTCCGACCGCCGCATTAACCAACCTCGTTCCGCACACGGGGCACAGCAGTGATGCGCATGGTACGCCGGCCGGATGTACGACCACGGTACCGCATGCGGGGCAGATGCAGACGCTGGGGAACGGCGACGACGCGGCCGTGGGCTGGACGGTCGGCCCCATCGTGCTCGGTCCCGCGATAGTCATCGCGGCTGCGTTGGGCCTTGTCGGAGGTGGGTAAGTCTGTGGCTCGCCTCGGCTCATCTGAGTCGGCGCGGCGATGGTCATTGGGGCTATAGTGGGGCTACTCGCAGGCGTGGTACTCTCTGATGTCCCTCGGTTCATCGTGGTCGGCCCGGAGACGGTCATCGGGGCCGCAGTGGTCACCAGGCCAGAGCTGCTAGGGACCAACGGTCCGCCGCATACAGGACAAGTGAGTGCGGCACAGGAAACCATCAAGGGATGGGCGACAGTCGTGCCACAGATTGGGCACACACACAACTCGGGCCGATTGCTGCTAGCGGCCGTAGCTTGACCCATCGGCGGTATCGTCTCGGGCTGTCCCTTATAGCCGCCCTCCTCCTCGCTGTCGTCGGAGCTACTGGATGGACTCCCTGTGACCTCTATTGGCTGTTGCGCATAGCCGTACCCCTGAATACTGGCTGTGGTAGTGGGGACAAGCTCGCCGCGCTGGTAGCGCGCGAGGGCCTCCCGGATGCGGCCCGTGATGACCGTTGCAGCGCCTTGATTGATGGCGAATTGCGCGGCGGGGATGCCGATACCGCGGCTGGCTGTCGCATAAGGATTGGCCACTGCCGTGGCCGAGTTAGTGCTCAAGTCCACGATCAGGAAATACGGCGCGGTGGCAAAACGCATGGCGAGGCTGCTGTCCAGGCTAGCACCATCTGTAGCGATGATGATCTTACCCGCCGCTGGCGCCCCAGTTAGTAGTGCACCGACGCCGACTGTGGGCGGGCGTGCTGGGTCAGCCTCCACGCTGACGTAAAGAAGCCTGCCGCTGCGATACAGCTCGAGCAGGACCTCCTCGCTCTGGGCGATGGCCGCATAGAAGGATGCCAGGTCGTCTATGCTGCGGCGATTGATGGCGGCTATGACATCTCCAGGCTGCAGCCCGGCGGCAGCGGCCGCACCAGCCGGGTCCACGGAGACGACGATGACGCCGGTCACGTTAGCCGGTACGTTCTGCTCCTGCGCGCGCAGCGGTGAGAGGGGGGCAATAGCCATTCCCCACGCCGGTGCCGCGTCCTCCGCGGTCGATGATTGCGGGCCGCCGGCCACAAGTGTCGCGTCGTCAGCGGGCGCAGGACTGCTGGCCAGCCTGACGTAGAGTTGCCGCCGTCTCCCGCCCCTATCAACCAGGAACCGCACCTCATCACCCGGCGAGCTTTCCGAGAGCATTTGGAGCAGATGATCCACCCTCTGGACGGCAGCCTGCCCATACTCCAGGATGATATCACCCTCCTGCATCCCGGCAGTGTCCGCTGGGGAGCCAACGATGACACCGCTGACGAGTACGCCTCCGGGCTGTTGCAGTCCGAGCTGGCGCGCAACGTCGTCGCTTAAATCCTGCACTTGTGCACCGACAAACGTCTTGAGGACGGAGCCGCCCTGCTCCTTCAAGCCCAGAAAGCTGCCGGGTGGGCCCTTGTGCAGTTCGTGCAGGAGAAACGCCCCTGCCACGCCGATGGCGATGAGCACGAGGATGGCCAGCAGGACGAGACCGGCTTTCGCGAGTCGGTCTTGAGCGCGAGGCCTCTGTTCGGATTGGGGGGTATCAATATCCATGTGTGCTGCTCCTCTCATGCAGCTGGCGGGTGCGTCTCGGCCTCTTCTGCTGGTCTAAGCCGTATGCTGACAGTGCCCACATGCTCCAGGCTGCGCTTAAGGGTGCGGCGCACTTGCGCGGCAATAGGCTCAGCTTCCAGGACGGTGATGTGGGGCGCTACTCCGACGTCTAGGTTAAAATTGTGCCTCTGCCCCAGGCGACGGCCTCGGACGTCCAGTACTCGCCTGACACCAGGCACTGAAGCGGCCGCCTCTCGCACGGCCTCAGTGTCTGCCGACTCCAAGCCGGTATCCGTGAGGCCGCGTATGGCGCCGGTGAGGATGCTGGCGCCGGACTTCGCCACCACACCAGCCACGACGATCGCGGCTACAGGGTCCATAAAGGTGAAGCCCAGCCGTGCAGCGCCAGCACCGACCAAAGCGGCCAGGGACGAGTAGGCGTCGGCCCGATTCTCCCATGCATTTGCGATCATAGATGGACTATTGGCTTGCTTACCGGCGCACAGCGAGTGCCGGCACATCAATTCGTTCGCGCCTACCGAGAACAGGAGGGCCATGAGCGCGATTTTATCCGGCGGCTCCTGGGTACCAGCAATGATAGCGGAGACCGCTGACACGGCGATAATGACGGTCACGGACAGTAGCAGCACGCCGATGACGCCGGCCACGATGAACTCGATGCCCCCGTAGCCGTACGGATACTTGCGATCAGCCGGCTTGTCCTGGATCTTGAGGCCAGCCACCAGCAGTGCAGCTACGAGTACATCAGTGCTGGAGTGGACAGCATCGGCCACGAGGGCTCTGCTGCCGCTGATGATGCCGCAGTACAGCTTGATGACGGCCAGGCCCACGTTGCCCCAGAAGTTGAGGGGTCCGACCAGCCGTATGCATCTTTCGCACTGCCGACACTTCACGGCTGCTCCTCCCCCCGAGGTGATATGCCATGCAGTTCCACCGGCGACCACTCCGAGGCCCCGGTCTGCTCGAACCACTCCGCACGGCGGAAGCCAAATATCAGGGCGATGGTGCCCCCAGGGAAGCTCGCCACACAGGTGTTGTAGATGTTTACGGCTTCGTTGTATGTCAGGCGCTTTTCCAATACGGTTCTCTCCACATCGGTGAACTGACTCATGAGTAGCTGGAACGGCTCACCAGTTACCAAATCTGGGTACCGCTCAAAGATGGCGAGCAGCTTGGAAAGCAATTGGCCGAACTCGTCCCCGGCGGCCATATTGCCGCCGGCGCCTGCGACATTGGGCACACTGCGTGGCGCGCCCCTCACGGACTCGGCCCGCACATCGGCGGCGTGCAGGAATATGTCGTCTTCGTGGCCCACTAGCTCCCGCACGACGGTGCGGAGTACAGGCACGAGATTGCGGCGCATCTGCACCGCGCTGTCAACCTGCGCCCGAGCCGTGTTGACCCGCTGCTGCAGCACCACGAAGGTATTGTAGTAATAGGTCCCGCATATAATCAGCAGCAATCCTGTCAGTATGCCCACTAGCTTCCATGGCCAACCTGCTCCGAGCACAGCGGCGAGACGGTCGCTGAGGCTGCGCCGGTGCCACGGCGGGGTCATGGCATTGTCCCCACGGCCGGCCGCCCGTGACTTACGCAGTTGTCGTATGCGTCTAAGCAGCACCCGTTAGCCCCCAACTTCCTCCAGTGTGAGAGCTTCTTTGAAGCAGGCCAGCGCCTCGGCCTGCATCCCCTTCGTCTCATAGGCGAAGCCAAGACTTTGACAGGCCTTGACCGAGGTCGGGTTGATCTCCCGCGCCCGTTTGAAGGCCGCGATGGCCTTGTCGCACTCGCCTTTGCGGTCATGCAGTATGCCCATGCGATAGTGGGCGGCGAAGTGGTTAGGCTGCAAGGCCGTCACCTTCTTGAGGTGGGCAAACGCCTCCTTATCGGTCTGATTGCGCATGCACAATATGGCCAGGCGCAGGTGGGCGTCAGGCTGGTCCTCGTCAAGCTCCAGCGCCCGCTGATAGCACCGATAGGCTTCATCGTCGTTACCCATCTTCTCGTGTACTATGCCCATGCGATACGGGATGGCCGGATCCGGGGGTGCGAGGGTGGCCAGGCGGCGTAGCACGCCGAGAGCGGCGCGATACTTGCCGCGCTTCTCATGCCGCGCTGCGTCTTTCCAGCACAGCGCGATGGCCTCGTCGGTATGCAGTTCCGTATATCGCTTGTACAGGTCCACGATGCCGCCCGCGACTCTGACCGCGGCCATGAGCGGGGAGCGTAGATGGAACGTGAGCGGCATACCCTGGGGCGTTTCCGCTGCCACCGCCTCGGCGCCATTCTGAGAACTTGCCCTGGGCAGCGTATCCGTCTTGCGTCTGTCTCTCATTTTGCAACTCCACCTTTACTGAGTGTTTGCGTGCCGATGGTCCGGATGCTCACAGCGGGTCATGAACTGGGCACCGCGCTGTCGTCTCCGCCAGATCGCTGGCTCGCGGGCGCCGCCGCCGTCTCCTCCGGTGGCGCTGTCTTGAACTGGCTGCTGATGCCGGCGGCCAGTGCCACCGCACCGACGAATACCAGAAGCATCGGAATCACCACGTTGATCAGGTCCAGAAATACCCACCAGTTCCGCACTATGCCCCATACTCCCAGTGCAATTGCCACGAATCCGAAGATGATGTGTTTCATGCTATCTTTCACCTCAGCTCAGCGTTAGCGCCCGACGGCCAGCCGCACCGCTCAAATCACTGTGCCGTGCCCGGGCACCACTTCGTATGGCCAGGCATCAATGCCTCCGATCAGGTTCTTCACAGCGGCAAACCCATGGGCTACCAACACCCGGCATGCTATCAGGCTGCTCACCCCTCGCTGACAATACACGATGGTCTCTTTTTGTCTGTCGAGCTGTGCGCAGCGCCACCCAAGCTGCTGCAGTGGCATAGAGATTGCACCGGGCAGGTGTCCAGCACTGTATGCAGTCTGCGCCCGTACGTCCAGCAGCGTGAAATCTTCCCCCGCATCCATTTTCTGCTTGAGCTGCGCGGGGCTTATATGCTCGTACCCTGCTGCCGTCGGCGCAGCGGCCTGTGGCGGCTGCGTCGCGCTCACCGGCGCCTGACGCCCTCCCACCACGAGCAGCCCCGGCCAGAGGACCGCAAGGGCGACGATCAGCACCGGGGCGAGCGATTTACCTGCCTCCGTGCGCGCTGAAATCCACTGCGACATACTCAACCCGTCCTATCCTACGTGCCACGGTTTCTTCCACATATGTGGCGATCTCGTCGGCTTCGGCGACAGTGCGGTTCGGGCTTACCTGGATCGTGAGATCAACACCGACCTTGTGTCCTACCTCTCGCGCGCGTACTGCGCTGACACCCTCCACGCCTGACACTGACCCCGTTAGCGCCTGCAGCCACTCATTTGCCCTCTCTGGCAGTCCCCGGTCCATGCAGCCGTCGAGGGCCCACTGGAAAATGTGCACGCTGCGCCCCAGGACGAGTGCGGCAATACCGATGGCACCGAGCCCACGCATCACATGAACGCCAAGCATAACGGCAGCGAGGCTGAGCACGACTACCAGGGACGAGAATACATTGAGCCGATTGTTCCATGCATTCTGCCTCAGCGCCACACTATCGAGGCGCTTGGCAGTCTCCGAGATGTAGCGGCACATCAGCTCGTTGGCAAGCGCCGACACAGCCGCTGCCAGCAGCCCGAGGGAGTAGACGGATGCCGTGTACGCCTGCCAGCGGAAGATGCGCAAGGAGACGAGCAGAATGTCTATGGCGCAGACAGCGATAAGAATGCCTGTCAGACCCAGCAGCACAAACACTACTTTACCGTGGCCGTACGGATGCTCTGCATCCCTTGGCTTTCGACTGACACGGAACCCATACAGCGTCGTGGCCGCTACCAAGGCATTCGAGGCCGATTGCAGGCCATCGACAGCCAGCAAGCTGCAATAGCCTAGCAGGCCGATGGAGAGCTTGAATATCGCCAGCAGTATATTGCCCCAGAAGCTCAGCCAGCATGCCCGCTCTTCGACGGCGGCGCGCTGTTGGGCGAGTGAGGCGTTGTCCGCTTCGCTGCTGCGCATGGGTCTGTAGCCCTCTGTGCTGCTATTCGGGCTCGAAGTCAGCGGTGCGCTGATTTGCCCTCTTTACTATCTGCTCCTCGCGCCAGCGGTGCACGAGCTGAGAGAAGTATGCCGTCACCATGCCGCCCAGGAAGCAGCTCAGCATGAGGAAAGCCATCCGCACGGGCGTGCGCACGCCGGCGATACGGATCTCTACCAGCTCAAGGTTATCGGCCAGGAAGACGACGATAAGCAGCGCGATCACGCTGGCGGAAATTATCCGGAATGTAGCCATCATTGATCACCGTAAACCGCGCGGACAATGAGCCCCTTGGCCTGATTGATCGGTATGGCGAAGCCGATGCCACTGAAGACGCCTGTGGGAGCGTAAATGGCCGTGTTGATGCCGATAACTTCGCCTTGGATGTTCACCAGGGGGCCGCCGCTGTTGCC
>JALGTI010000404.1 GCA_029821455.1 Candidatus Zipacnadia bacterium
AGTACACGCCAGCCGGGGAAAACGGCCACGGGCCGAGCCGGTGGCGGCGCTCTACGAGCAGGGACGCGTACACCACATGGGGACCCTCTCAAAACTAGAAGACGAAATGACCACCTGGACACCGGACACCCGCCAGAGCCCGAACCGCATGGATGCCCTCGTGTGGGCCCTGACCGACCTAATGCTCGTTCGGCCCGGCTGGGCACGCGGCCCAGTAGCCTAATGACGGAGGCACGCCCTGAACACCGTTGATAGAGTGGTAAAATCGATCGAGCGAGCTACGGATAGCGCCCAGCCACGATTCAGCGCTGGGGCATCGCTGCCCTACGACTGGCTACCTATGGCACTCTTGGGGGACACGCTACCCCCGCCGTATAGCACCGACTCCAGAGCACGCGACCAATGGCTCCGCAAGGTGTGGCGCCTGGAACCGCATCTGGCCGGCGTGGTCAATAACGTGGTCCTGATCGATAGCAACCGAGGGTGGGAAATTACCGGCGGCCGCAACCAAGTAAACCGGATGAGCCGAATCCTGTGGGACGCGGATGGGGGTGCCTGCTGGCGACATTTCATCCGTAAGGCGGCGCTGGGCTTCTGGACCACCGACATGGGCGCGGTGATCGAGCTCGCACGCGATGGACGCGGAGGGCCCCTAGCCGGCATTTACAACCTGGATAGCGCCAGATGCAAGCTGACCGGGGACATCAAAACCCCCCTGATGTACTACCCGGCAACCGGCGGCCAGCAGCTATGGGACGCCAGCGACTTCGCCCGAGTGACGTCGCTACCCTCGGACGACGAGGCATACGCCGGCTTGGGCTTTTGCGCCGTGTCCCGCGCCATCGAGATTATCCGACTGCTGTACGCCGTGCTGGTGCACGACCAGGAGCTGGCAGCGGCACGGGCCCCTCGGGGCTTGCTCCTGCTGAGCGGCATCTCTGAGAGCCAATGGAAAGACAGCCTGAAAGCCCGCGAAGCGGTGCTCGACAGCCTGGAGCGACGCTATTACGCCGGGGTGCAGGTGCTGGCCAGCTCCGGCATGGACAACCCCGACGCCAAGTTGGTGGCCCTGAGTCAGTTGCCCTCGGGCTTCGACGCTAAGGTGTTCACCGACCTCTGCATGTATTCGATCGCGCTGTGCTTCGGCTACGACCCCAGCGAGTTCTGGCCGGTCCAGTTCGGGGCGCTGGGGCGGGGCCGTGAATCGGAAGTGCAGCACGCCAAGGCAACCGGCAAAGGCGGCCTAGCATTCACGCTGGAGATGCAGGACCGGCTACAGCGAGAGTTTCCGGACACCGTGCTCTTTGAGTTCGAGGAACGCGACGACGAGGGCGAGCTGGTCGCCGCTAGCGTGCAAAAAGCCCGCCTGGACGTAGTGCGGCTGGCCTACGAATCGGGGCTGACCGAGGGTGTCCCTCTAATCAGCCGCGAAGAGGCTAGGCAGCTACTGGCCGAGGCCGGGCTGATCCCAGAGGAATGGACCGCCGTTGAGGAGGACGTCGTAACCACGGACACCGGCGAGCGGGCGCTGTCTAAAGCGCAGGTCCGACGGGCGATGGCACGCTGGCCCGATGAGCCGATCATCCGCTGGCATTGGCCGAGCGGCATCGTGGAGACCCTGTGGGACCCGGAGCGAGCCGCACGGACCTACGCACTGGCAACAACTAAACGGCGCCAAGAGGACGAGGTAATACTCTACGAGGACGAGGAGGTGAAAATTACCGAGGCCGACGTGCTGGAGGCAATTCGCAAAGGCGGACAGCGAGTGGACGCTGATTTTGTGAAGTTGTTGACCGCGCCTACCGTGGAGATGTAGCGGTGGACCCGGTGTGGGTAGCCTCGTCGGGGCGCTTTCACGACTTGGAGACGGGACGGTTTATTTCGGGCGATACCGTCCGTGAATATTTGCAGAGGAGCATTGAGGGGACACAAAACGCACTCGGCGGCATGACCGATCTGATAGATGTTGGGACTCTTCGGCCGGCAGATTTTGCGGAGGCCCTTCGTCAGGAGGTCAAGGGCGAGTACATTCGCCAATATCTGATCGGTAAAGGCGGCTTGGAGCAGATGACCCAATCCGACTGGGGCTCAATTGGGGGCATGCTGAAGGACCAGTACCGCTACTTGAGGGGATTCGAGGAGGAAATGGCGGACCTGTCAGCGGCACAGATACGCGCTCGTGCAAATATGTACATCAACTCGGCGCGAGAGAGCTTCGAGCGGGCAAACGCTCGGGCCATGAAGGCCGTAAACAAGACCGAGGAGCTGTGGGTGCTGGGGGAAGCCGAGCACTGTGAGGACTGCGTGGCGTTGGCGGCGATGGGCTGGGTTCCTATCGGTGCCCATGGGACCTATCCTGGAGCCGGTGAAACCGCGTGTCTGACCAACTGCCAGTGCCACCTGGAGTATCGGGGGTGATGCCATGCCATGGACGGTGGATAACCCACCTTCGGTAGCCAAAAACTGGACGGACGATGAGAAGGCCAAATGCGTCGAGGCGGCAAATGCGGTATTGGCGGACGGGGGTACGGACGAGGAGGCCATCTACGCGTGCATAGCGGCTGCTGGCAAGAGTCAGCGGGGGGTGAGA
>JALGTI010000405.1 GCA_029821455.1 Candidatus Zipacnadia bacterium
TGGCATGGCGGGCCGCCTTCTCGCCCCGGAAATACCACTTGCGCTCAGCGCAGCGGATGAACTGCATCAGGAAGGCATGGTGGTAGTCGTACTCGCCGTTGCCCCAGTTGACCCGCCGCTCGCCCCACCAGTCGCCATAGTTGTGCATCCCATACCACTTGCCACCCTGTTCTGCCCCTGTATAGCTCTGGTACACCTTCTCGCAGACTTCTTCATATTCGGGCATCCGGCCGGTTGTCGCAGGAAGCACGCGCCCAAACACCAGCGTGTCACAGTAGCGTTCCGGAGGGCAGACCGCGATCAGCGGCTCCTGGAATAGTTGGGCAAGCTGGACGCTTTCCTGCTGACCCGGCTCACCGTCGTGGAATAGCATCAGCATCTCATGCCACTTCTTCACGCCCTGCTTGATCTTGTACTTGCCACCCATCAGGTAGTAGTACAGCTTGATCTCATCCAGCTTGCTACAGTCATCGTAATAGCCATCGGGGAAGTCCGGGCAGATGCCGACCTGCAGTTCCCCCTCTCGCACCGCCAGCGACTTGGGGTAAAGCTCCCAGAAGTCTCGCACTGCCAGCATAATGCCAACATCCCCATTCTTGGCATCTAACCAACCATCGGCGCGGCCCAGCTTCATATCCCCAGATGCTACCGCCGGCTCCAGCTCAAACGAGTCATCACGCAACTGCATCAGATCGAGGCCGCCGCTTCCGCTTAGCTGCTGACCATCGCCCCGGCCGACAGCCCAGCTCGGCTCGCCGGCCTCATCCATTGGCAGGTGCAGTGTGATGCTCTGGAAGTGGCTGAACTGTGGCTCCAGGTCATTACCCCAGGCATAATAGGCCCTGAAGTATGGGCAGCCTGCGTAGAAGACGAAGCGGCTCTCGTAGGCGAAGTGCTGCTCATGGCCCTCGGAGAGGTGGTGGCCGCGAGTGAAGACCACAACCCGCAGTGGCCCGGCCTCTTCAATCTCGATTAGTTCAGGCGGGTTGTTTGTGGTATACACGATGCCGTTATCGTCAACAATCCGCACGCCCATCATTAAGTCGCTGCTGACGGGCTTGCCTTCAAGTAGCAGCTTGGACGGGAATCCGGATTGTGCGGCATCGAACTCGACTTGCAGCGGACCGGTGTTTATGCTCAGGATGTCACCGTTCTGCCTGGCCCGCAACCCAAGGTCAGGCTGGGTCCGCGATACCTCGGTGCCATATTCGAGTGTGTAGACCGGCGCTCCGTTGGCCCTGGCGTTGGCCATAAAGGTTATTAGCACCCACTTGATGCTGCCATCACCCCAGCGGGCTGTCACCAGTGCCTGGATCGGCGTCTCTTTCCCATCCGGCCTCAGCAGGCGCAGGTTAGCCACATCACCCAGTTCGCCCTGGGCAAATGGCACGCCCGAAGAGACAGGCGACCCGCTCACAGCAAAGTCGTAGGGATTCTCGACGGTCAGAGGCACACTCGCGCGGGCAACCGTACCCTTGAATGGTAGTGGCGGCTCGAAGGTGAAGGTCATATCCTCACTGATCACTTCCTCGCCGTCGGGTTTGGGAGCGACGATGCGATAGTGATAGGTCGCACCCGGCTCCAGCGCGGTCAGGTACAGGCGGTGGTTGGCCAGTGGCTCGGCTTCCTTGGCTGTCTGTTCATAGTTCGCTGTCTTGCCGTACTGGATAGTGCACTGCGCCGGCCAGGTTGTAATCCAGGTCAGCCGCATCTGGTCCTGCCCGTCCCTGCGTACAAAGCCGGCCTTGGTGTGGCTCAGCTCGTACTTGCGAGTGCGGATGGGCGGCTTTTCCCCCAGCAGTATGATGTCCTCCGTGATGTTTTGGCCGACCGAGCCGACGCGAATGGTCAGCTTCTCCCCACCTGCAAACTCGATGGCATGATCCAGAAAATGTACTCGCTGGCGGTTGTCATCCTCGGCGGCCACAAAGCGCCCCACCACCTCGCCCTCAATGCTCATCTCATACGTCTGCTTGCCACCGGTGTCGTAGACCACCACAGCCGGATAGAACGTCCCGGCCCGTGGCACGGTCACCGTGATTGTCCCGTTGGTTCCATACACTGCCGGCCAGCGGTACTCGGTGTCGTAGTACCTCATTCCCTGGAGTTCCGCCTCGGGACTGGAGAAGACGATATTGTCGGCTGATTCTACCAACTCCCAGATGAGGTCGAGGCCCTCTGTGACCTCGAAGTTTTCGTCCTCGGTGATGTCGTCCAGCGTTAGCACCTTCTTTCGATCGGAGTTTGGCGGGCCGCTGGCTTCTCGCCAGCCTGTACTATCTTTGCTCTCATGCGGTTCCCTCGTCTCGGAGAGTACGGTGTAGCGAAACACGCAGCGGCCATCCTGCTGTAGAACTTCTGCGTCGTGACACAGATAGAGCACCCCCTCTACCACCGCTACACGGGAGCCGGGGGCGGCTGTGTAGCTTCCATCCGGCGCAAAGGCGGTGCACCCGGCCGCCCCACCGGCGTGGGAGACCATCAGTTCGCAGCCCATATCAGTGCGACCAGTCCCGGGGTTGTTGTCGGTGTCGAAGTAGACGATCAAGCTGCTATTATCGAAGCTGTAGGGCGCGGCACAGCCACCGGTCCTGGGCTACATTGCCGAAGTAGACCTTGGTAACGTCAAATTCCGGCGGGCAGCCTTCCTTGGTCGGAAATTCTCCAACGAGCTCCAGCTCTTCGGCGAAATTGGGGTCAGTGGCTAACTGCCTCTCCACAGCATCCGGTAAGCTATCACCGTCGCTATCCTGGACTGCAGCAACCGGGCAAGACACCAGTACACTGAACAGCCATAGGATGAGAGTCACCGCTATCGCTGAGACACGATGACAAGACATACTGACCACCTCCGACCACGATGACAAGACATACTGACCACCTCCGACGCGAGTATCCAAGACGCAGGGCTATTCCCCCTACTTGTGCGAACACCTGCACCATCTAAGTGCAGATTGAAAAAACCTTGCATACAAGAGGACGGCACACGGAGCAGAGAGAATATCGCCACCAACTTCGACGCTGACCGTAGAAGGGAGGCCTGACGATGGACAGGTTCCCGGAGTTGATTCTTCAGGGCGCGCCTTATGAGATGGGCTGCCAGCAGGTAGAGCAGTTGGG
>JALGTI010000051.1 GCA_029821455.1 Candidatus Zipacnadia bacterium
CTGCTGTCGCTGGTGCTGCTCAGCCGTGGCGGCCGGGTCATCAGTTGTATCAGGGAGCGGCCGTTCCTCCTCGTGCTCATCGCCTACAAAGGTCAGGCCCACCGCCCCTTGCGGCTGCTGGCGCATCTGGTCCAGGCAGACGTTAACCACAATCCGATACAGCCAGGTGGAAAAGGCCGCGTCACCGCGGAAGTTGCGTAGCGACTTGAAGGCACGCACGAAGGCAAGCTGGGTGGCGTCCGCTGCCCGTTCGTGGTCACTCATCATCCGGTAGGCGGTGTTATAAGCAAGGGTATAATGCTCCTGAACCAGCGGATCAAAGCTGGCTGTATCGCCTTCCTGACAGCGTCGAATGAGTTCTGCTTGGTTAGTTTGCAAGGCTACTACCGCCATCTAGAGTGCGAGCAGCGCTTTGTGCTGCACTCGTCAACTCAAAGCTCCGCCTCAAACACGAGCTTGTCACGCAGGAATACTTGCACCTTGCTGCCGGGCCGGCCAGAGACATCCACAACCACCTCGTCACCAGGTTGATGGACGCGGTCGTAGACGCTCGTCTTGCGGCCGTGGTAGCTGCTCACAACACGCACGCGCTGTACCGGCTCTGGCTCCGGCACCGTCACGCGGACGCGCCTAAACACGTGCAGCCTCCCCCCGGGGTCCTCCCAAACCCCAAAACTCTTACCACCACTGGCCACCAAGTTGACGCTCTCGCCCCGCGCCGCCACCTTCCCTGCTCGTGGGTACTGCTCCAAAACCTGGCCGGCAGGCGCCGTCGAAGCGCGTTGGCTGACCACGCCAACGGTCAAGTGCGCCGCGATTATCCTCTTCTCAGCGTCCCGGAGTCTCAGCCCTATCAGCACCGGCACCTTGATCTCCCGTGGCCCCCGGCTGATCAGCGTGTCCACTCTCCGGCCGCTCTTGACTCGCTTGCCAGGGTAGGGCCGGGTCCGCACCACGTGCCCCTCATCAACCCGGTTGCTGTACACCCGGCCCCCCACCACCAACTCAAGGCCTGCCTTCTCAACCAGATCGCGGGCCGCCTCCAGCGGCAAACCCTCCACGTCCGGCACCACCACAACCCGTGGCGCGCCGGCCCCTGCTGCCAGCACTGTCACGGCCACAAGCAAGGCGCCAAGCACCACCGCCGCCACCACACTCAGCAGCACGCGGCCCAGATACCCAATCACTCGGGTGACCGCCGATGATCTTCGCATCATTCAGTTCGTAGAACTGGCCTCACTCCAGCAATTCCTCGACAACGGCCTGTACATGGGACAGATTGATGCCCTCATAAACTCTCGCCGAGCCGATGCGCGAGACCAGCGGAATGCTGAGGCTGCCATGAATAATCTTTTTGTCGCGGTTGAGCGCCTCCTGCACGGCGTTCGCGTCAACCTCGGCCGCGCGGGTCGGCAGCCCATAGGCGGCGATCAGTTCCTCCACACGGGTCGCAACCTCACGGTCAATCAGCTCCAGCCGCGCAGCCAGTCGCATGTTGGCAACCATACCCACCGCTACCGCCTCACCATGCCGCAGCTCCCAGTCTGTGGCCGCCCGCTCGATTGCGTGGCCGACAGTGTGGCCGAAGTTGAGTAAGTGTCGCAGGCCCCTGTCTCTGGGATCCTGTGCCACTATCTCCGCCTTTATCTGACAGTTGCGGGCCAGAATATACTTCATCGCCAAGGGGGCACGGTCCAGAACAACACTCCGGGAGGCCTCCAGATAATCGAACAGCTCCTCATCGGCGATAATAGCGTGCTTGATCACCTCGGCCATGCCTGCCCGGAACTCCCGCTCCGGCAGTGTCTTGAGCGTGTCGGTGTCAATGAAGACAGCCTTCGGCTGATGGAAGGCACCGACGAGGTTCTTGCCCTGCGGCAGGTCCACCGCCACCTTGCCGCCAACACTGGCATCCACCTGCGCGAGCAGCGAGGTGGGAAGTTGGACAAAGTCAATCCCCCGCAGGTAGACTGCGGCCACAAAGCCGGCCAGATCGCCGACGACGCCCCCTCCCAGGGCGAACACCGTCCCGCCGCGGTCCAACCGCGCCCGCGCCAGGCCATCTAGTAACTCCCCGGCGGCCTCCCAGCATTTGCTGGCCTCGCCGTCGGCGATGGTCAGAAGCTGCGGCTGCCAACCCCCAATCCGCAGCCCGTCCAGTGCTCGCTCCGAATAGTGCTCCGCGATGACATCGGTGCTGATGAGGGCACAGCGGGCCTTCTCAACCGGCGGCGGATATAGCTGGCCCAGCTCCCCTAACAGCCCCTGACCTACGCGTATCACGTAGGCATCCCGCCCTAAATCTACCTTCACTCCCAAACTTGACGGCAGCAGGTACACTGCCCGGGGGTCAGCTTTCAGAACCCGAATGACTTCGGCGGCGGTCCGCTCCTGGTTGTCGTGATCTGTGTTGATGTGGTAATCCGCCTGCGCGTATGCGTCAGCCCGCTCGGCCAGGAGCTGCTCGATACGTGCCAGGGGCTCCTCAGTGCTCAGCAGCGGGCGATGATCGGTGCGGGAGGTCCGCTTGAGGATTGTCTCCGCTGACGCCTCCAGGCAGATGATCGGGCCAGCCGCGCGCAGCATCTCCACGTTCTCTGCCCGCAACAGGATTCCCCCACCGGTACTGAGCACAATGCAGGAGCCTTGCAGCGCCTCCCGTAAGACCCGGCTCTCAACATCCCGGAAATACCCCTCGCCGTGTCGCGAGAAGATCTCAGGGATCGTCATTCCAGTGTTCTCTTCGACCAGGTCATCAGTATCCACCACAGGTAGGCCCAGATGCTGGGCCAGCCGCCAGCTCACCGAGCTCTTGCCCGTGCCCATAAAGCCGGTCAGCGTAATGGCGCGGACAGGCGGCCTGAGTTTATTGCGCATTCTTCTTCCCCCGTGTGGATCTAACTGTTACTCCCACAACCGGGCCAGCCGGCACATGTAGGCATCATAGGCGGCCCGGGTATCCATGAGATTGTCCCCACCAAACTTGGCCAACAGGGCGTCAGCCAACACCAGACACACCATCGCCTCCCCCACCACCGAGGCGGCGGGAACAACACATACGTCAGAGCGTTCAGCGTGAGCCTCGGTTGGCTGCAAACCATCCAGGGAAACGGAGGCTAGAGGGGAGGTGAGAGTGGGTATCGGCTTCATCGCCGCCCGTACCACTAGCGGCTCGCCGTTGCTGATCCCGCCCTCAATACCTCCGCAGCGATTGGTCAGCCTCCTGAATGGCCAGAGGTCATTCTCGTCCGCCAGCTCCAGAGGGTCGTGGACCTGGCTGCCTGGCTGGGCGGCACTGGCCATCCCCTCCCCTATCTCCACCGCCTTGATCGCCGGAATGCTCATCAGCGCCCGGGCTAGAGCTGCATCCAGACGCCGGTCCCAGTGTGTATGGCTCCCCAGGCCGGGCGGCACGCCAGTTGCCTGAACCGCGAAAGTTCCCCCCAGCGTATCCCCACACTCCCGCGCTGCGTCAATCGCCTCGCGCATCTGCACAGCGGCATCCGGGTCCGGACAGCGTACGTCGCTGGCCTCTACAGCCTCCCAGAAACCCTCGCCACTCGGCTCCGTAGGCCCCGAGACGCCGCTAATCGCTGTCACAAAACTGCGCACTCGTATGCCGAACTCAGCCAGCAGCAGACGGCAGACCGCCCCCACGGCCACTCTTGCAGCCGTCTCGCGCGCGCTGGCCCGCTCCAGCACATTACGCATATCCCGGTGGCCAAACTTGGCCGCCCCGGCCAAGTCGGCGTGGCCCGGTCGCGGCACCCTCACCGCCTGCTGACTTTCCCAGCCCTCCGGCGGCGGCCCCAGAGACATCTCCTCCTGCCAATTGGCCCAGTCGCGGTTGCTGACATCCAGGCAAAGGGGGCTGCCCAGAGTCAGACCGTGGCGCACGCCAGCAGTGATGGCTACCGTATCAGCCTCGATAGCCATCCTGCCACCACGCCCATAGCCAACTTGTCGGCGGCCCAGATCGGTGTCAATGGCAGCGGCACTCACGAACAGTCCCGCCGGCATCCCTTCAAGAATAGCCGTCAAACGCTGGCCGTGTGACTCCCCAGCGGTCAAGACACGCAGACGTTGCATAATCCTAGGCTATTGTTACCAGCGAACGGCACAAGCTGCCTCGTGCCGTTCGCAAGTACTCCCTATACTAATCGTCAGCTTAGCTACCCATCACGCTGGCGGCACATCGCGCACGATCTCCGGGGTCACGAAGATAAGCAGCTCTGAGTTGCGCACCGATCTGGTCTTAGACCGAAACAGGTTCCCTATGATGGGAATCTTGTGCAGCAGAGGCGTCCTGCGACCGGTGGTTGAGTCGTTCTTGCGTATCATCCCACCAATCACCAGCGTCTCCCCATCAGCCACCGTCACCTGTGTATAAACCGTCTGGCTGCTGATGATCGGCAGTTTCACACCGTTGGGCCCTTCAACAAAGCCGATTTGGTCCTCAATCCATGGCTCCAGGTCCATCGTAATCGTGTCGTCGGCATTGATGCGAGGTGTGACGTACAGCGAGTGTTCCACCGTGACCGAGTCATCCTCAAAGTCCACTTCGCGCTGGCCGAACTGGTTGTAGGTGATGGTCGCGGTGAAGTAGGGAATCTCGGTGGAGAAGCTGACCTCGGCTGAGAGGTTGTTCTGGGTGGTGACGAACGGTTCGTTGATAACCTGAGCGCGACTGGACTGCAGAAGCGTCCGCAGCTCAGTCTCAAACCGGCCGCGTGCAAAGCGCACCACGTTGTTGACGGCGATGCCCGGCGCATAACCGAGATTGAAGACCTCCAGACTATTGTTCGTCACAAACCAGTCAATGCCGAACGCCTTGTCCTCCGTGGTCTCGACCTCCACGAACTTTGTGTAGATCCTAATCTGCTTGGTGCGTTGGTCGAGCATGTCGAGGATCTCGCGGAAGGTGTCAATCGCCTCCTGAGTGCCCATCACCAGCAGGGCATTCAGCGGCATATAGGCCATCGGCGGATACATGCCTTGAGGCAGGAGCTGCTCCATTGTCGCCCCGCCGTAAGTGCCGCCACCTCCCAAGCCTCCCAACCCGCCTAGCCCACCACCGCCAAGCCCCCCACCCAAGCCGCCACCTAATCCGCCACCTAGTCCACCACCCATGCCACCTCTACCACCGACTCCGCCCATTCCGCCGCCCATCCCACCCGGCCCCATCCCACCAAGCTGTGCCCAATCAGAGTAGCTCGGCTGCCCCATCTTCCACAGGTTGTCGCCGCGGCTGCCAATCTTGCCTCCCTGCCTGCGTAGTCTGTGCTCGAGCGCTCCTGTGCCCCCGACGACAGACCCGCCGAACATGCGGCTGATTACATCCGCTCTCACGAAGTTGCAGACGATACTGTCGTATACCAACGGCGGCGCTGACTCTTCGGTAGGTGCCTTGTGCACCGTCAGACCCGGCTGCACACCAGGCGCAGGCGGCGGCTGAATGCTGCTGCCCGTCCGATCGGTGTGCTCGATCACCGGTGGCGGGGTCGCCTCCTCCACACCCGGCACCGTTGTGGTACGCAAAGGTTCGGCTGATACGACATAGATGTTGCCCCGCTTCTCCCAGTACAGATTCTCCCCCATGCAGATCAGTTCCAGAGCTGCCTGTGGGGTAATATCATGGATGTCCAAAAAGGAGACACGGCCCTCCAACTCACCACTGATGTAGATGTCAATATCATCCGAGGCGCGGTTGATCATCTGCAGCACCTCGCGCACCGTGGCATCCCGAATCTGGATGTTGACCAACGCAGGGTCCTCATCCTGACCCACAGCGTCTACTGCGGCGCCCATTGCCAGCACCCAAGCCATTCCGCATACAAGTAACGGAATTAGCAGCGACTTGCGGTACCATAGCCTTGGCTTTAACATGGCTACCCTCCCCATAAGAGCGTGACTCAGGCTGATATCTATTGCCTAGCCAGCTATTGCCTGACAGAATTGCGCTTCATTGCAGCGATCCGCGCTGCACTAGTATCTGCGGCTGCTACTGCCCCGGCTGCTGCCGCTATAGCCCCCACGACTGCTGCCGCTATAGCCCCCACGACTGCTGCCACCATAGCCCCCACGACTGCTGCCACCATAGCCCCCACGACTGCTGCCACCATAGCCCCCACCATAACTGCTACCACCGTAGCCACCATATCCCCCACCATAACTGCTGCCGCCATAGCCGCCGCCGTAGCCTCCGCCCCCACCGCCATACCCGCCGCGGAATTCCTCCTCACTTATTGCGTACCCGCCGAAGAGAGATACCGCCATATAAGGATTGATGAACCGCAGTTCCACAAAGCGCAGTATCATCTCGGCGGCTTCAGCGCCCGGCGTACCGGGGACGCCTGTGCCGAGTCCCCCGGGCGTGGCAACAGCAGCCGGCTGACCTGTACCCAGCCCGGGCACCATTGGTCGCGTGGCAGTGGGCATCGGCCGAGCCGCACCCAGGGCCGTCACGCCCAGCGCCCGTCCACCAGTCTGCGGGCGTGGCCCGCCTCCCTCTCTCGCCTCGCGGATGCGCCAGGTGCCATTGTCATTAACCGCGGTAAGGCCTGCCGCCTTCGCAATCGCCTGTACGGCCTCCTGCGCGCTCCGGACTGTTACCGAGGCGGTGATACGCTTCTCCCCTAGCTCAGCCGCCAACACATAGTTGATCCCAAACTGGCGCTTGAGCGCTTCTAATGCGGATTTCACTGTGGTGTTATCCCACTCCACAGTAAAGCCCTGACCGCCTTGCGCCACTGCCAAACCGTGCACCAGCCCCCACACAAACACAATGGCCACTGCAATCTTCAATGCTTTCATCTGCCCGCCTCCTCGACTTTGAGTCCCTCGCCTTTGCCCCCGCGAGGATCAATAGCTACTCTGTGCCTGCTCTGCCCTTCAGTGGCACCCGCTGTACCTCGTCGGTGTCGCGGTTGCGCATTATCACATGGTCACGCCCAATCTCCAGCACTTCCCAGCTCTCCACCAAGTCGCCGGGGCGAACCGCACCGCTCTTGCCATCCTCTGTCTCATAGGTCGCCATCGGCGAGCCCTCGGACCACATAATGCTGGAGATACGCATCCAGGCCTCGGCTCTGGTATCCGGCAACGGCGGCAAATGTCGCATGCGCGGGTATGAGACCCGAGTGAAGCCCAGCCGGGTCGTTATCGGTATCTTAGAGTAGTCCGGACCATACTTCGTTGCAGTGATCTCCTCAAGTCCGCCTGCCTCGGCATCCAATGGCAGGAACGGATTGACGCGCGAGGGCTCCAAGGGCACCGGACTCTTGGCCGCGATGCGCCCGCCCTCAACCGCTGCCGGTGCTGCTGGAGCGGCTTCCATACCGCCTGGAGCCATGCCGCCTCCCATTCCACCAGGTGCCCCCATACCCCCGGGACCGCCCATCCCTGGCATCCCTCCAGGGCCGCCCGGCATTCCCGGACCACCAGGCATTCCGCCGCGTCCGCCTGGCCCCCCCATTCCCGGTGCACCCGTCTGAGCCACGCTGGGAGTGCCGGTGCCCTGCAAGGCAGGCAGCACGAACAGGAACAGGATCACGATGGCGATAACAAACAATCCCAGGCTACCGGCCACCATCGCTTTTGCGGTACGGTCCTTGTCCACTATGCTACTCCTCTTTGGTCTCATACGGCCTGCCAGCGGCAAGCTAGCTGATAACTGTTATTCCTCCAACTCGGCTTCAAGTTCCTCCTCCGTGGACTCACCCGGACCAGCCCCCGCTGCACCCGGCCCTCCGGGGCCCATCGGCCCGCCTGCTGGTCCGCCCATGCCAGGTGGCATCCCCGGCCCGCCCATGCCTGGGGCCATAGCGCCACCCATGCCCATACCAGCGGCAGCCATCGCAACCGCCGGTGCCGCCTCGGGCACCTCAACTAGCAAATACACATTCAAGCCCACAGTTGCCGCCAGCCGCTCACCGGTGTCCTGCCGGGTAAGCGACAGCCTATCCACAGTCACGATTCGCGGGAAGTTGCGCAGTGACCGATAAAAGCGCTCGAGGTCAGCCAATCTCCCCTCTATCATCAAGCTAATACTCTGGCCTTCCGGGATTTGCAGGAACCCGCCGGCTGGATAGGCCGGAGGTCTCAACGGCGGCGCCGGCAGCGCGGTGGCCGAGAGCAAGCTGCATCCACTCTGGTCAACGAAGGCCCTAATCAGCTCCGGCAGATTCTCCTGATACTCGGGCCACAGCACGGCATACGTGGCCTCGAACGGATAGATAAACGACATCGGGATACTGCGTTCGGCCATCTTCTGGGCCAGCAGCGCCTCCGCTGCCGCCGCCTCTGCCTTGGCCTTATCCAGGTCCGCCTGCGCCGCATCCAGTCCTGCCGCCTGACTCTCTAGTTGCTGCAGTTCGTCCTCCAGCGACGCGATATCTGCCTTGGCCTTGTTGATAGGCATCAAATAGAAGAAGCCGGCGATGCCCACGATTATGACAACACCGATGATAATGATGACAAACGATGGTATCTTACCCATTTGCGAATCCCTTTGACCTCGGGTTCACGCTACCTCTATGTCAGGCTAGGCTCTACTCCAACTCCTCCTCAAGTTCCTCCTCACCGCCTGCAGGTGCAGCTCCAGGGCCACCCATTCCAGGCCCACCCCTCCCGGGCCCGCCAGGCATACCGGGCATCCCCGGTCCACCCATTCCGGGGCCACCCATGCCCATGCCGCCAGCCGTACCGCCAGCCATTGCCGCAACAGCCGGAGCCGGTGGGGCCGGTACGCTGACAGGCTCAACTAGTGATGCACTTACCGTCAGTGAGATAGCCCCAGGACCAGCCGTTCGCGTTGGTCCGGCTGCTGGCCCTGCCATCCCGCCCGGCATTCCAGGCCCACCTGGTCCGGGTGCACCCGGCATTCCTGGCCCGCCTGGCCCACCTGGTGCTCCGGGGCCCGGTGCACCGGGCATCCCCCCCGCGCCTGGCCTCATCCCCGGCGGCATCCCAGGGGCACCACCACCCATCGGTGGGCCACCACCAGCACCGCCCGGCGCAATAGCTCCACCCGCCAGAGCTCCGCCAGACGAGGTAATGCTAATGCCGGTCAAGTGTGGACAGCGCAGCAAGTTAAGGATGAAGCGAGCCAGATCTTCGGAATTCTGCAATTCGGCCGAGAAACTCACCGTATTCGGCGGCGTGATGGTGAAGTTAGAAATCCGCGCCTTGTTGCTGATCCACTCGCTGACAGCATAGAAGCGGTCGAAGAATTGCCCCCCACACTCGTCCGCCGCCGCTATGAAAGCAATCTTCTGCTGAACTGGTGCCACCTTCGCGCGCTCAGCGGTGGCCTCACTCGATAGTTCCTGGGCCTTGTCCGCGTCCGGCCTGACCTTGTCAATCTGGCTCTGGATCGCAGCCTTGTCAGCGCTCAGTTTGGCGGTCCAGCTCATCATCCCAATCAAGACAGGGATAACCAGCACCACCATCAGAACTATGAGGCCCTTATTGCGCCGGGCGACGGCAAAATGTCTCGGCAGCAGGTCAATCCTTAGCACGGTTTCCCTCCCCACGGATGCTTGCGCCCCTCGCGATGAGCGCTTGGCCCTCCACAGGCTTTGAAGCCCCTAGTCTATCATATCACGCATAGCCAGGCCCGTAGCCACCACCGCCAAAGCCCCGGTATCACGCAGATATGCGGCTGTCGCCTCATCCTGTTCAACGCTGATATGTTCAAACGGATTCGCCACTTCTGTAACCACACCAGTTTCCCCGGCGATGAACTCGGCCAACCCCGGTATTAGCGCCGTCCCGCCGCAGATCAAGATCCGGTCTATCTCCTCGTTGCGATGTTGACGCCGATAGTATTCTATCGAACGTCTTATCTCGGTGGCCAGGTCCAGCACTACCGGTGAAATCGCCTCATAGACCTCTTGCTTTGCCAGGTTCGTCTCTTCAGTAGCTTCAGCAGCAGGCTGCGGTTCCACCGCCGGAGTCTCAACTGCCTCCTCTTCCTCGACCCTGGCCAGGTCACCCTCCTCGACTAGTATGCCGGCCTCGGGGGCTGGCTCCCCCGCAGCAGGTGCGTATCCACCATACGCCGCAGTGAGGTCGGCGAACTGGCGCTTGAACTGTTCGGCCTGTTCGTCATTCTCAGCCAGATTCTGGCGGATTGCGGTGGTTAGCGTCTGGCCAGCGGTGGGGATACTGCGCGCAAAGTTCAGCAGCCCCTTGCGCACGATATAGATGCCGGTATTGGTGGCCCCGATATTGCACAGCACAACAGTCTGGTCGGCGTAGGTGCCATTAGCCGAATTGATCAGGGCGCGACTGATGGCCAGCGCCTCAATATCAATAGCGACCGGCGTCAGCTTGGCGGCCATCAGAGCCTCCACGTGGGCGTTGACCATTTCGTCCTGCGCCACCGCGATCAGCACCTGCATATTCTGCTCATCTTCCGGCAGATCGGGATGCTCAATCGCCTGGTAGTCATAGATGGCGTTATCAACGGGGAAGGGCGTCTGCCGATCCAGTTCCCACTGGATTGCCTCGGCTAACTCCTTGCCGGTCATCCGTGGCATATCGGCAATCCGCACCACACAGGAGGTGTCTCCGCCCACTGAGGCAACTACTTGCTTGGTGCCGAAGCCGCCACTGCTGACCATCGTCCCCAGCGCCTCGGCCACGGCGTTAGTGTCAACAATGACGCCGCCGGCAACACTGCCGCGCGGCGTGGGCATGATTGCAGGGACACCAAGCATCTCAATGCCCTGACTGGTTAGCCGCAACTCGACAGCCTTAAGCACTTCGTTGCCAATGTCTACGCCCAGGACGTGAGTAGCCTTCCCAGGCATTCCATAGCGCCTCCTACTCCAATAAATGGTAGCAGTTGCAGGCTCTCCTGATTCGGCAGCAGTTTACCCGATACACACGCGTATGTCAAGGCGCTTTGACCACTTCGCCCTGCACAAGCTCGTCTAGTTCCCTCCGTCACCGCTACTGGTGGTTGCACTACCACTGCGGCACCAGCGTCGCGTAGTCAGGCACCACCGTCGCACAGTAGATGTCAGCCGTCTGTTTCAGGTCCGAGCCGTTGGCCACCGGCAGCCGCAGGTCATACAGCGCCCGGGAGCTCGACCAGAACAGCCAGTACCGTACTGCTGAGATTGCAGTTCCGGGCAGGCCGCTAGCGACCGGATATACCTCCTGCGACACGCTGAGGGGGCCCTCGGAGGCGACCGTGTCCACCGCCACAGGCACTTCCTCACTCCAGCCCAAGACCCGGTGGGTCTCGGTGTAGGTGCCCCCGTCCACAGCACTATCGTAGGTGATGCTGAAGACCTCACCCTCGGTGCCCGGGTCAAACGTGATGATTCCATCAGCGGCGTTGACGTACGTCGCGCCGCCATACGGCACAAAGCCTGGCACAGTGGGGTCGTATATCGCGATGCCGCCCACGCTGCTAATCGGCGGCCGGTTCACCTGCACCGACAGGGTCCAGGCCCGGTACATAAACGAGGTGCGTCCGAAGTGGGGCGGATCGGCAGCGGCGTGGCTGCGCCGCCAAAACACGCTCAGCCGCTTCTGCTCCACCACACTGCCACTGGGATCCGTCTCCAGGAACGCATTCGGGCAGTCGTCAGCCGCCCCCTCAGTGGTCAGCCGCCAGATGAAGGGCGTGTAGTCGGCGTACAGCACCACATCCGTGAGCCCGGCCGGCAGCCCCGCTCCACCAGACCCCGTCGGCGTGGTATTCAGCGCACAGGACAGGTCCGCCGGGGTGCTGGGGTTAAACAGTGGCGTGGCAAAGACTACCGCGCCCGAGGCCGGGTCAATCTCCAGGGCCGGTAGCACCGGCAGCGGATCAACTGTCACCGTTCCCAGCGCCGTGGTCATCGGCGACAGTATCCGATACACGCCGCGCGCCTGGTCATAGGCATTGGGCTCCGACCAGGATATGGCATACATATCGGTCGACCCGTCGTCATAGACCAGTCCAATGTAAAACTGAGGGTCCCCCAGGGCCGGGCTTGGCGCGCTGCCAAAGTCATCCCCCGCCCCATCGTCGTGAACCAGCCAATCCAGATGCAGCGTCGAGAAGACCTGTCGCATCCCGTCGCTATCCATTACCTCGCCCGGCCAGTCAGTGGGGGTTACACCCGTCCAGCCGATCGCCGGCAGCCGGTCATTATTCTCCACCCGTGGGAACGTCAGCTTGCCATAGTTCGCCGTGGGGTTGGTCATCAGAATAGCTCCACTGACCGGATCAACCATCGCATATCTGGCCCAGCAGATATCGGCATTCTCCTGGTGCCGCAGATAACCGGAGAAAAAGACGTGGGCCTGCGGCGCTGCACCGGCTCCGGCGTTCCAGTAGAACGCTGACGGGTCTTTGGCATAGACAAACGGCCCGTGTGAGGGTTTCCTGATTGAGACACCACTGCCATAGTCAGGTACAACGCTGCTCACGGTGCCCGCTGCTGCCGAGTTGTCCAACGGTAGCGACCCCTCGTTGTTGGCAGTGGCGGTATCGCCCGGATCCCAGGCCCACCGGAAGAACAACCGCTCCCGACCCTCCGGGCCGCTGTTCCAGAACAGCCAGTGATATGGATTGCCTGTCGTGGGATTCGTTATCAGCGGGTCTGAGAAGCCGCATATGTTCTCATACGGATACCCTGACGCATAGAGATAGGCTGGCGCGTTCGGGAACGCACCAGTGCCTGCCGGATCACTGTCAAATTGCAGCACCGACTGCACGCCCTGGGTGCTCGTCAGGCTGCGGTGCCAGAACAGCCACTGGTCGCCGCTGAGATCACTGTAGGTCGCCGGCGCCCCATTCACCGCCCCCGGGTTCGTCCCCACATTGTCCGCCGTCACAGCCGTCGCCGCACCGCCAAGCCACGCAAAACCCCTGTAGTTGCTGGGAGCGCCCGGGCCGATAGGTCCAGCATTGACCAGCAAGATGTTGTGCGGATAGTCCGCTGTCGCCGTATCGCCGGGGCCGCTGCCTGGCGGCGCAGGTCCGCCAGGAATGACCCCGCCGCTGCCCGAGACGCTGTTGCGGTTGGAGGTCCATAACACCTGCAAGTTGCTCACAGCACCCGTGCCATCATAGTCGAAGCGGACCGTCGGCGCTGCGTCAGCCCCGTAATAGTCATTGTACGGGAAGCGCGATTCTGCCACGCGTAGCCGCGCGTCGAACGCAAAGACTGGCTCCAGCGGCTCATCCACGCGCGGGTCGAAGACATTATCTGCTACGCCATCCCCATTCACGTCCCCCTCGGTCAGAACTGCGCCGGTGCTGCGGTCAATGTACTGCAGACCGCCGACACCGTTGGTCTCCAGATACGCCACATACTGCCCCGCATAATTACCCGAGGCCTGGCCCAGCGGCACGGGCCACGCCGCCGCACCCAGGCCCTCCTGCGCTCCGCCCGTATGCCCCCATCCACCGGCCTGCCCCCCATACGGTGGGAAGATGCCACCCGTGCTGTCCAGCCACCACGAGAACGAATCCGGCACCACCGGGTTCGCTTGCAGCCATCGTCCCAGCGTGCGCGCAGTCAGCTCAGCGCCACCGGCAGCCGGCACCATCTGATCCGCGATATTGCCCTCATTGCGGGTTACTGTGGCTCCGGCGGATACGTTGGTCCCAAACGCGCTCCGGCCCGGCGGCAGACCACCAGCCGCCGCAACGGTGGTGTCCAATAGGCCAGCATCTATCCCGGGGCTTACCCGCCCGATATCCACCGTATCTCCCGCGTGAGCGATCTCAGCCTCCTTGAGCACGCTTATCTGCAGGTCATAGACATCAAACTCTTCACAGGCCAGATGGCTCTCAGCCACCTCGTTGGATACAGATGTCAACCCGTCGCCATCAAACGGGCAGAACCCCGGGATTTGTGGTCCATAGAAGACCGCCCCACAGGTCGGGCAGTAAGCGTGGGTGTGGGGAGGGTCGTACGCTGTCCCTATAGGTGTGTCAGGGTCTAGCGTATCCCCCGACAGCGGGTCCCGGTAGAAGACATCCCATTGGCCATTCCCATTCGCGTCGTGGTACGTCATCATCATCCCGCGATAGCCCCAGTTGCTGGTGAGGTCGTTATTCAGACCCCCGGTCGGATCTGAGGGAGGCTGATATTTCGGGATGTCTATGCAAACCGTGCGCAGCATTCTTTGACCCGGTGTCAGCTTTCCACTGCTGCCGGCAGTTGAAGTCAGCTTTATGGCACTGGCCGGTATCTGCGGCCTCACGTTCGGCCTGCCAGGGGTAGTTACGCCCGGCGGTGTGGTCAGGCTCGTGACCATCTGGTCGGCCAGCGTTACGCCACCATCCACATGTGAGGGGGTGCCTGGTATATTTGTCAAGCAGTACGGGCAGTCATTCGGTGCATCCACATCCCAATTTGTGCCCGTCTGTGTACTGTCCAGGAACGCACCACACCCGGTGCACTGATACAGATACGCCGTGCCTCCTGTGGACCAGCTATTGCGCACCTGAAAGTCGCGCTGAGCGCTGGCTCCTGGGGCAAAGGCCTCATCCACAAAGCGGCTGCCATCAACATACCCCACCAGGAAGCGGGGGTAGCCGGTAGAAGCATTATTAGGCTCAGCCGGGCCGTTGCGCCATGTTTCGGGCACTCCACCATGAAGCCGGCGTGTCACCGGCACGTGCACCCGGCTGCTAATCCACGCCGCATCCGCCGGCTGGACCTCCTCGCCAACCGGCCCATGATCGGATGGAACAGGAATGCCAGGACCACCTGGGACGCTGCCAGCCGGCAGACCATCCATAGCATCCCCGGCGCTGTTGATATTGTAGCGCCAGACATACTCAGAGGCATCACGAAACAGCACCCGCGTATGGCCAACGCCGAGCGCCCCGGCCGGTATCGCGTAGTGATTCGCCACGGCAGCGCCCGTCTCCACAACCGTCCCAGTGACGCTATCGCCAATCACATTAGCCCCCAGAGCCACCGCCGACAGGTACAGCCCACGCGGGGTCAGGATGGGGTCATCCCAAATCGCAGGCGCTCCGGCGACGAAGTCAATCCCCGCCGGCACCGGCGCCTCCGCAGTATTGGGGATTATCACCGAATTGGAGTGAACGGTAAAACGTGCCGCAAAGCTCGGCGCGCCTACAGGAATCATAAAGCGAAACGCCCCGGTGGCGGTGTACTGATCCCCTCCCAGCCCCGGGAGGTTGTCGTAGTCCAGCCCATCCAGGTCGCTGTAGAGCTGAAACCGACCAGTCCCTACCTGATAGCGGACCTGCACTACCTCCCCATCAGTCACACGGAACGGACAACAGCTAATCTCAAACCCCGGCGGCACTAACCCACTAGTTTGCTCCATCTGCGCCGCTACGCGCCCCACACCCGGATCAGAAAACAGGAAGCGGATATGATCGCCAAGGGCCCAATAGGTGCCGTCACTGGCGGCGCGCGCATATACATGATCCCCTGGATTGAATGGTCGCCCAATCACCGACTCGTATTGCATTGTCCCTGCGCCGTCAGCATACAGGATGTCGCAGAAGCCCAGGCTGGTGAGCACAGTATTGATGATGCGCCCGGCTCCGGTCGCCGCTGATCCTGCCAGCCCACCGCCGTAGGTGTCTATGAGGGCCACACTGCCACCATGCGCTGACCACAGATCCGGACATGTGACCACCGCTGCATCGTTAGTGGAATAACCGCACGCAGGGCAGACGTAACGCCCGCGCACCTGGCTCTGATTCCACTGGAAAGTGGCGGCGCCATCAGTGCCGGGACTCGCGTACACCCGCACCTCCTGCTGGGCCACTGCTGCGCCAGCCACTATCAGCACCAGCGCAGCTAAGGCAGAGTATCTAATGATAGCGAGATTGCCCTTGCCCATAATGTATCTACCCCTCGATCAATTCCGTGAGCGACAGTATCTGTGATTCAGTAGCGCTCCGCGTAGGTCGGTTGGTTCAGCGGCTCGGTCCAGTCATCAGCCCACGGATCCGGTACCACGCGGAATACATCTATCGTTGGATCGAAGCCCGGTAGCGGTGACGCACCGCGAACTGCCTCGAACACTTCGCTGTGGATGGAAGTAGTCGGCGAAACCCCATCCAGATTCATATGCGTCAGGTGCTCGGCCAGGCCGGTGTAGTTGGTTATCAGGTAATTGCCGCTCCACAGCCGCTTAGCGCAGACCGGATAAAAGCGCTTGGGATACACACCGCCGCTTGGTGTGTAGATGGTTGTCAGCGACCGCGGTAGCATAGCGCCGGTTTGGTATTGGCCGTTGGCGTTCGGCCCAACGCCATAATTGCCACCTGGGGGCGGAACATAGTTATAGTGCGAACCGGTGAAGACAAAGCTTAACCCATCCGGCCCGGCCCCTGGCGCAAAACCCCACGATGTGGTTGCAGCGCTGTAGGCAATCGTCCACTCATAGACCCCATCCTCGCTGATTGTGGAGGCGGTTGGCGATGGTATTGCCGCCGCTCTGCCGCGATACTGCGAGGCCACTACGGAGACATATATCTGCGAGCCCTGCCAGAAATACTCCACGTGTCGGATATTGGCAAAGATCAGCGGGTTGTAGACATCGTCCGCCGTGCCAAAGGTGGTATCCGGCCCGGCGTCACAATACAGCCACGTCCAGGCGGCCCAGCTCATCGTGGCCCCCGGAGCGGTGCTGGTGGGCGGTGGGTTGATCCGCTGCTGGGTGCCAGCCTCCACAATGATGATCTGCTGCAGGTTGCTGGCCGCGCACAGATAGCCAATCACCGGCCGCGCCGCGCCCAGGCCCGGCGTGGTATCCCAGATCGGCTGGGCGCGCGTGTACTTTACCC
Source organism: Candidatus Zipacnadia bacterium (assembly GCA_029821455.1). GTDB lineage: Bacteria > Armatimonadota > Zipacnadia > Zipacnadales > Zipacnadaceae > JALGVG01. The sequence continues at coordinate 16,790 of JALGTI010000051.1, forward strand.
GCTGCGGCTTGGCGATATTGGAGAACCTGGCATGGCTCGGTGTCAGGACCGTGACTGTGTGGGTCTGACTGCCCGGGGCCAGGTAGGTTGTGACCACATCAATCACCCGGTACTTCCCGCTGTCCGCAATCACAGTGTGGGTG
>JALGTI010000052.1 GCA_029821455.1 Candidatus Zipacnadia bacterium
CCCCCACCGCGCTGAGACAGAGTGCGCAGCTTGATGAAGAATGCTTCCACCACGTTAAGGCCCTGCTAGCGGCTCAGGTGGCCGGCGTCCAGATCCACTTCAAGGTATGGCCAAGCATAGCTTGCCATCTGGTCTGAACCTGCTAAGGCAAGCGGGTACTTCGCGGGGATAGGTTGGATTTCCTTTGAGAGAAGCCTATGCCTGCGCTCTAAAGACGCGTGGCGGGTGGCCGATAGATAAGTGAATAAACTCGCCACAGGATACGGAACGACTGCCAGGGGCTACGAGTATGAATGGAAAGGCAACCAGGCAACACGAACACCTGTCTCTGGTAAGCAGCGGGCAGGGCTGTAGCGGTGTCCGCGCCCAATACGCCCGGCTGATGCACAAGGTGGCCCACGAACTACGCTCGCCCCTGACGGTCATCCAGATGCAGGCCGAGGCCCTGGCTGCTATGCAGCAGGCGGACTCAGGGCGTCGCGCGGCAGCTATCGTAGTGGAACAGGCGCGGCAGATCGGCCGCCTGCTGGAAGATGCCTTGACGCTGTTTGATGGTGAAATTGACACCGGCAGGCCCGCGCTGGTGGACATCAATATGGCTGCTCTGGAGGCCAGCCGGGAACTCACCCGCCTGGCCAACCAGCGCCGCGCAAATCTGCAAGTCGGGCAGATGAAGCTAGGGGCTGTGGTTGAGGGCAACGCCGCCGCCCTCGGTCGGGCCCTGAGGGCCTGTATTCAAAGCATGCTGCTGGCTTGCACGGAAGGCAGTTCGTTAGTCGTTGAGGTAATTGACCAGGATGGTGTGGAGGGCAAGATTGCCTCCGATATAGCCGTGGTGGTGCGCAGGCAGGACGTGGCTACAGAGGGCGAGTCGCCTGCTGCTGTCGGCTGGGATCGGTTGCCACTGGAGGCGGCCACCCAGATAGTGACTCAACACGGCGGCACAATTGAGCCGCTGCCTCCCGAGGAAGGCTATGGCATCCGGGTGCGAATGCCGCGTTACCGCCAGGCCGGTGAGGCGCTCGGGGAGACAAGCGTGGCGGAGGATGAGCAACCCAGACAGATAGCAGTATGAGTGTCCGGAAGTTGTTGGCGTGACTCGAGGGACAGCGATCTCCCCCCATCGCTATACTCCTCGAGTTGCGCCCGTAACGGGGGACATCGAACAGTCACCTATTTATGGGCGGGAGGTAGGGAGTGGGTGAATCACCGATGGACCTACGCACAGTGTTCGCTCACTACCATATCAAAGATGTATGGCAGTGGCGGGCGAAGTATCTGGCTGAGGCGGTTGACGCCAGGGCTCCAGACACCAGTGGGCATTCGCAGCGAGTGGCATACTGGGCGTGCCGCGTAGCGGCCCAGCTTGGTATGAGCGAGAGCGAGCAAGATGCCATCTACATCGCCGGCCTTATCCACGATGTCGGCAAGCTAGTACTTAGCACCGAAATCCTCAGCAAGCCCGGTCCACTGACCGAGGGGGAGTGGACTGAAGTGCGTATTCACCCGGTTCGCGGTGCTCAGATCATCGCAGGTATCCCCCAACTGAGCGCGTTAGCGAGTATAGTGCGCCACCACCACGAACGGATGGACGGCACGGGATATCCGGCTGGCCTGGCTGGTGAAGCGATTCCCCAGGGCGCACGCATTCTGGCCGCCTGTGACGCTTACGATGTAATGACCTCAGGGCGTTTGTACCGCATTGCGCTACCGCCGGCGGCGGCACAAGCTGAGCTTATGCGGGTCAGTGGCACTCAACTCGACGCTGACTGCGTGGCAGTCTTGCTGGACGTGCTCCGCCAGGAGGACGACACCGAGTACAGCCTGCTGCGCCGCGCCTCATAAGCCCCAGGTTCATTTTCATCCCTGATTGCTGCCTTGTCACCTCGATGCTATACTACCCATGATCAGCATTCACTTCGGGCCCTACCCGCCGGGTATGGCTTTGGTATGCAGGCGTCTACTGGCAATCGCAACGGACAAATCTAGGTGTTTTCTTGTGTCAATCTGCAGATAGCACTTGAAGGAATACGGTTATTTCTGTATGATAACAAGGTCAAAAGCGTTTCTTGGCGAATTATATGTCAAGGCGCAGGTGGCGAAGGAAGGGAGACTGGTCCCCGATGCATAGAAGGCTTCCCCTTACGACGTGGGTATCGGCCATAGGCATATTGGCACTGGCATTCGCATTGCTGCTCTCCACATCGTATGCCACACATGCCGAATCGTGGCAGGACTACATCGTAGGCACGCACTGGTACAATGGCAAGCTGGTGTATGAGGTGATTGTGCCAGGGCGTCCACCGGATGACTTCCGCGCCCCTGTCGTTATGCTGCCAGCCGGTGATCAGGCGGGCACAACCGTGCTTCCCGGTGTGCCGGCACTGGACTGGTGCTATGGCTGTTCGGCGACCTCCGCCGCAATGATGTTTGGCTACTCCGACAACCCGACCCAGGGCTACACAAATATGTACGCCGGCCCCACCAACGGCGGCCTGTTCCCGCTCAACAACTCTGTGTGGGGCTCTGGCGAGTGCCCCTTGAGCGCGACACATATGGGCTACGACGGTTTGACGACCCATGGTCACGTTGATGACTACTGGATAGACTATGGCCAGCCGGGCCCTGACCCGTATGTGATAAATGGCTGGACCGAGCACACACACGCCGATTGTACCGCTGATTTTATGGGGACCAACCAGTGGAAGTACCAGTGTACCGACGGCGCCACCTACTTCTTCTTCAACACTGATGGCTCGCCCCTCTATGATTATCCTGATACGGGTGGCTATCGGGACGGCTGTCACGGCATGCGGCTGTTTGTCGAGTCGCGTGGCTACACGGTGCTGGAGAACTTCACCCAGTTGATAATGGGCTACGGTGGTAACACACAAGGTTATACGTTTAGTGACTTCCAGAATGATATTGACGCCGGCCGTCCGGTAATGATCCAGGTTGCAGGCCATTCCATGCTGGGCTTTGGCTATGACACAGTCACCAACGCAGTCTACATACACGATACCTGGGATTACTCTGATCACCAGATGACGTGGGGCGCCGACTACTATGGAATGGAGCACTACGGCGTCACAGTGGTGCGCATGGCGCCTGCAATTGTGCCGGCTCTGCCAGATATGTTGATCCGTATCGCGGGAGAGACCAGCTACACCGGTGATGACATCTACAACACCACCGGCGCCGGCCAGACCAAGTCACAGAGTGTGGGCATGGGCGAGACGGCCATCTATGAGCTGCAGTTGGAGAACGATGGTGTCTTCGCTGACACATTTACTATCACCGGCCCGGCGGGAGGGACCGGGTGGACGGTGACGTATTACAACGCACACACGGGCGGCACTGATATTACCGCCGCTGTCACCGGCGCCGGCTGGACCACCCCTTCGATCGCTCCGGGGTCTTCCATTGATCTCCGGGTTGAGATGTCGCCGGATGGCAGTGCCCCGAATGGTGTTGCGGAGGATGTGCTGGTGACCGCCACCTCCGATAGCTATGCTATGCCCCCTGACGCGGTCAAGGCCTCTACCACCCGCTTTGACCCATATTTGGTGGATGTGCTGGTGCGCAATGCCGGAGAGACCAGTTACGCCGGCGATAACGTGTACAACACCGATGGCACCGGCCAGACCAAAGCACAGACGGTGGGCTCGGCGGTGCCAGCCATTTACGAGATGGAGATCCAGAATGATGGTGCCACTAGTGACCGCTTCATAATCACCGGCCCGGCGGGTGGCTCTGGCTGGACCGTAAGGTACTACTCAGCCCATGCTAGCGGCACCAACATCACCAGCGAAGTCACCGGTGCTGGAAAGACGACCGGTTACGTGGCCGGCGGCGGCTCGTTCGAACTCCGGGTCGAAGTGATGCCGGATGCCAGCGTGCCGGTCTCTGCCACGAAAGTGCTGCTGATCACTACTACTTCTGTTGGTGATAGTAACTGCTCCGACACTGCAAAAACGGTTACCATCAAGGCGGCTGAGTACCAGCCAGATATGCTGGTCCGCAATTCCGGGGAGACTAGCTATACTGGTGATGACGTGCACAACACCACTGGCAATGGTCAGGCGAAGGCGCAAACGGTGGCGGCGAGCCAGACGGCTGTGTATGAACTCAAGATTCAGAACGATGGGAATGTTTCTGATAGCTTCACCATCACGGGCCCGGCCGGCGGATCTGGATGGACGGTCACCTACTACAACGCCCTCAGTGGCGGCAGTGACATCACGGCTCAGATCACCGGCGCCGGTTGGGGAAGCGGGTCGCTGGCCGCTGGAGCTTCCAAGGTGTTCCGGGTCGAAGTGAGCCCAGACGGCACTGTGCCCGACCAGGGGACGAAAAGCCTCCTGATCAACGCGACCTCCGACACCGATACTGGCAAGTCTGACGCGGTCAAGACTGCAACTACCAAAGCTACGGTCTATCAGGCGGATATGCTAGTGCGCAATCACGGCGATCCGAGCTACATCGGCGATGCCATCTACAACAACGACGGAACCAACCAGACCGCGTCGCAGACCGCCGGATCGCCGGTTACCTATGACCTGAAGATCGAGAACGATGGCAACACCTCTGACACCTTCACCATTACTGGCACCGCTGGCACTACGAACTGGACCGTGACGTACTACGATGCCCTCAGCGGCGGTACTGACATCACTAGCCAGGTCACCGGCGCCGGCTGGGGGAGTGGCTCTCTGGCGGCCGGAGCATCCGTTCAGTTCCGGGTTGTCGTGGATCCAGCTACTGCCGTGCCTGGCAATGAGACGTTCAATGTGCTAGTTACCGGCACATCGGATACGGACGGGGCCAAGACCGACACGGTCAAGACGGTGACCACCAAGGCCGATGTCTATCAGCCGGATATGTTGGTCCGCAATAGCGGGCAGACCACTTACGTCGGAGATGACATCTACAACAACGATGGCACCGGTCAGACCAAGTCGCAGACGACGACCTCACCCGTTGTGTATGAACTGAAGTTGGAGAATGACGGCAATGCCTCTGACACCTTCACCGTCACGGGCACCGCCGGCGGGTCGGGCTGGACGGTGACCTATTACAGCGCCCTCACCGGTGGCACCGACATCACCAGCCAGGTGACGGGCACGGGCTGGGCAACCGCCAGCCTGGCGCCCGGGGCTTCACTTGAGTTGCGGGTGGTCGTTGACCCGGATGCCAGTGTGTCCGGTGGCGCGGTCAAGAACGTGCTGGTGACCGCCACTTCGGATACCAACAACGCCAAGTCTGATACGGTCAAGACGGTGACGACCAAGACCGCCGTGTATCAGCCAGATATGCTGGTCCGGAATGCAGGAGAGACTACCCACGTTGGCGATGGCATATACAACGGCGATGGGAGCGGGCAGACCAAGTGGCAGCCGGTGAACCCGGGCGTGACGGCTACCTACGAGTTGAAGGTGGAAAACGATGGCAACGCCTCTGACAGCTTCCTCATAACAGGCACGGCCGGTGGGGCCGGCTGGACCGTCAAGTACTACGATAAGCTGACCGGTGGCGCAAACATCACCCTCCTGGTAACCGGTCCCGGATGGCCAACGCCTGTCCTGGCACCGGGGGCGTTTGCTGAGTTCCGAGTCGAAGTGAAGCCAGGCGGGAGTGTGGCTGGCAATATTACGAAGGACCGGCTGATAACCGCCACCTCCGTCACCGATGGCCTCACTTCTGACACGGTGAAGGCTTCCACTACCACCACCGCGACATATCAGCCGGACATGATGATCCGCAACGCCGGCACACCCGGCTTCAACGGCGATGACGTGTACAACAACGATGGAACCGGGCAGGCTGTGGCCCGCACCGTGGACGCGGGTGTGGCTGCCAAGTACATACTCAAGCTGCAGAACGACGGGAACGCTACCGATACCTTTGTCATCACAGGGCCTGTGGCCCCCGCTGGCTGGACCGTAGCCTACTACGACGCAGATGTCGGTGGCACCGACATCACGGCCCAGGTCACGGGGGCAGGATGGACCACGCCTGCCCTCGCGCGCTACGCTTCGCTTCGTATGCGTGTCGAAGCGACCCCCAATGCCGGCGTCGCGGGAATCAAGGACCTTGAGGTGCTGGTCTCCGCTACATCCGTGGGCGATAGTGCCAAGTCGGACACGGTAAAGGCGACCACTACACTTACACCTACCACCTTCGCCAGGAACTACACGGCTGGTGTATGGCTCATCGGCATTCCGGCAGAGCCGGTCAATCCAAGCGCTGCTGCAGTGGTCGGCACCACCCAGGTGGCTAGCTTCAACGCTGCCACACAGACATACGACTACTTCTCGACCACCCCATTTGATCTGACCCCAGGGATGGGCTGCTGGGTGCAGTACGTGGCAAACCACTTGCTCAGCTTCGATGGCCATCTGCCCCCCTGGCCCGTCACCCGGCCGGTCTTGATTGGCTGGAACCTGCTGGCCAACCCGGGCACAGGTACTCTGGCCTGGTCGAACGTAGCCGCCACTGGCAGTGTAGCGGCATTTGGGTGGCGGCAAAACGCGGCCGGCACAGGCTATGAGCTGGTGTCGAATCTACCCGGCTTGAATACCAACCAGGACATTGGCCCTTGGAAGGGCTTCTGGCTGGAGGCGTACGAGAACTGTCAGGTGACATTGGGCGGCATCGGCGGCTCTGCTGTGGCCGCCCAACAAGATGTCATCGCATGGGCGACGCAGCTCTGCGCCCGAGCTGGCGGCGCGGTAGATGATGATAACTACATCGGGGTGGCGCAGACGGCGGCTGCAATCGTCGCTTCCAATCCGCCACCGATTGCCGACGGTTATGTGGACCTGTATGTGGCAGAGGTTAATGGCGCACGCAACGCCGTGAGTCTGATCGGCGCTGGCGGGAAGACAACGTGGGATCTTGTAGCGGAAACAGACCTACCCGACACCCGCGTAGACGTTCTCTTCCCCGATCTATCCGCTGTCGCCAGCGATCTCGCGGTAGTGATGACGGACCTGGAGAGCGGCCGGACCGTGAATATGCGTACCGCGCGGGGTTACAGCTTCACCTCAGGAGCAGACGGTGCCAGGCGTCGTCTGCAGGTCGAAGTCAAACCTCGCAGGCAGGTAGCCGCGATCCTGACGAATATCACTGCACAAGCTGCCGCAGGCGGCACACAGATCGTCTACACGCTGTCGGCGGCTGCGGATGTGCAGATGCAGGTGCTCAACATCGCCGGCCGCGTGGTCGCGAGGATACCGGGCGGGTATCAGAATGCAGGGACCCACACAGCGATGTGGCCGGGGCGCAGCCTGAGTGGGAGCAAGATCCCGGCTGGACAGTATCTGATTTCGGTTCTCTGCTCGTCCGAAGATGGCACCCAGACTACGCGCATTCTGCCTGTGCACGTACGATGAAGTCTGCATTCCGTCGCCCATTGAGGGGGAGGATTATATGAAACTGCAACTCAAGCTGCTAGGCGCTATGCTGCTGATCCTGTCGGGTGTCATAATGACGGGATGTGGTGGTGGCGAGACGGTTGTCGCAAAGGGGACCGTGAATGGACGGGTAGTAAGTGCCGAAGGTGGGGCGGGTATTGCCGGGGCGGGCGTCATCGTCGGTGGCAAGCCCGGTGTGACTGATCCGGCCGGGTATTATGCGATTACACACGTGCCACTGGGTCCGCAGGCCGTGGTGGTCACGGCCGCCGGATACACCCAGCCGGGCGGCCCGGTCCTGGTGCAAATCAATCCCGGTGACAACTATATACCCAACATCGTTCTGGTACCAACGGGCGGAGAGCCTCCCGATGAACCATGACCTGAGTGCAGCCGCTATACGCAAGCCCCCCGGACCCAATTTGCAACCGCCCGGCTGACGCATTTGGCCGGGCGGGTCTCTTACGTACCATACGTACCAATGGGACACCCGCCGGCCAGACCGAGCACCTTTGTGACCAGCAGAGCATGAGCTTGATCTGACGAGAATAGCACCGGTGGTATTGCTCGAGGGATACGGCTGTGACTGCCAGAATGTCCCCAATGGCGCCGGGCTGCTGGATTACACGGCTAAAACCGATCCTCCATCCGGTGACATCATCTGGCGCTGTGAGAAGTGATGGCCGGATTGCCCACTGTTCTCTACCAGCCGGGCCTGCTGGCGGCCGAGGTCGGGGAATCCTGTCCCGTTGAGCCATGGCCGGTCTGCCAGATGTGCCCAATCAGCTAGTGGGTACTTCAGACCTCCGTAATGCCCTCTGGCATACGCCGTCTGCAGCCACGATAGACGTATACTCCCGCTAAGTAGACCACCAGTCCTATGTCCGCAACCGCCACCAGAGCTGCAGCAAGGGTGTGGGGTAGCGCCAGTAACGGATAGACAAGCACGAAGAAACCCACCACGCAGGCCGGGGCTATGCCCCAGGCTCCAGCAGGCCACCGCAGAGCCAGGAGCGACAAGAGTAGCGCGACCGAGACGCCTATAGCCAACGCACCAACAAAGCCGGGCCGGAAGTCACTGAGAGCCGCCAGTAGCATGAACTCTGCGCAATACGCACCGCCTATCACACCCAGCCGCAGCAAACCTGCGCGAATGCCGGTATTCAGCACACTTACCACAAGTCCCACGAGCAAGAGCATGCCGCCGCGCCAGGCATATTGCAGCACCCGGGCCACCAGATTGCCCGGTTGCGGGGCATCAGGCAGGTCCACACCCATGCCACGGGTAGTGATGGCCCGATCCAGCGCCCAGGTCAGTACGGTGCCTCTCCTGTCCGCCGTAGGCTTGATCTCCGTGGGCGTCAGGCAGCCCTCTGGGTAGTTCAAGCGGTCCTGTGCAACATCGGGCAAGTTCATGCTGAGCCGGAAGTCGCGGATCTCTTCGGCCTTAGAGATCTGATAGTACCAGGTCTCCATGCCGCGTGACCTGTACCGGACCTCGACCCTTGCCTGCTGCTCTGGTACCATCGGCATGCTCCAACACACGTCATTACCGCGGAAACTGAGTCGGTTGCTGTAATCCTCCCCATCCACTGAGACCTGGAAGTCGAGAAATAGGCTCTGCCCAAAGGACATAGGAAAGCGGAAGTTAGCAGTAGTCTCGCAGTCGGCGAAGTTCTTCACCTCGTACAGAAAATCGCACTCATCCTCAAAGCACGTGTAGTTGGCAGAGCCCTTACGTCGGTAGTTCATCGCAATGGTGACCGTACCTCGGGTCTTGATGATCGAATTCTGTTCAATATCGCGGGTGACTTGCTTGGTGATGAAGCGTGGGGGCTCATCCGGGTATCTGCGCGGTAGCTCTTCCTGCACGCTCACAACCACTGTATGGTCAACCTCCAGTCCCTGTTGCACATGTGGCCGGCCCCAAATGCTGCGCACACTGCGCAGGTTGGCCTCTGTGATGCGCCCATGCTCTCTACGGAATGACCGTTCTACATGATTAAGCTGCAGGCGCACTCCCCATAGGATCGCCATAAACAGTCCCGCAGCGACGCTGGCCTCCAGTACGGCCTGCAGCCAAGGCCAGAAACCAGGCCTTGCCTCAGTCGGTCGGCGCCGCGTGAAGGCCGCCCAGAACACGACAATGGCCCCGAAGGCCATAAGCGCCGCGATCCAGGGCGCTGCTGCAGCCCAGTTGTGGGCACGACTGAGTATCAGATCCAGAAGCTCCTTCACGCTTGACCCTCCCGGTGTCCCCGCCTCCCGCGCACGCTAATCCAAACGGCTTAGGCATTAGACAAAGGACCACACTGCGTGGTTCCTATGACAGACGCTACATAGCCGGACGCAGGGAAGGTCAAGCGACAGGCTGCGGCGAAATGGCAAGGTTGGCCTGCCGTGGCTCTAGCGACGTTCCTATCCAGAGGGATGCCACGGCACTTATGGCTACAATGCTGCAGCGCAGCGTGTATCTGAAACTTGCCATACCGCACGGATGTGCCTTTGTGTGCACGCCCATTGCCAGTAGCTCCGAGAACCTGACAGTATGTTGATGGGTGATCTCGTCACCCATCCGCCTTTGCAGTACGAAACCGCGAAGCGCGAGACAGGGAGCGACCAACCATATACCGTTACGCCTCTCGTCTAATCAAGCTGCTTGCCAGCATTGCAATAATCGCGAGCAATAACGTGGCGTATGCCGCGAACCTGACCAACAGGAGCGATGCTATGCAGCCATCAGATGCCATTTTTCAAGCGCGCGGTCGTTTCGTCTATGCGACTGCTGGCGACTATGCGGTTGCCTATGATCAGGCCTGCGGTGGGGTTATGACCTTCGGCCTAGGGGCGGACCACCAGGGCGTGGAACAGTCGCCCTCTCCCCTTGTGGCTCCATCTGCCCTGCCACCGAGCTGCCTGAGACCGGTTATCGGGCCGGTCGCTGTGCGCGTGCGGCTGACCTGCACGGCGCAGGCGGAGGCTGACGACTATCAGAAGTCCGTGCTCATCAAGCAGGAATATGATTGCCAGCCCCGTCTGAGTTTCCTGGAGGAGGGCCCGCAGCGGGTTGCCTTGCGGGTCGAGTACCGCCTCCTGGATGAACTCGGCCACTATCACGGTGATGGCCTGCTGGAGGCCTACCTGTACCCCGAGGGCGACCTGGTCTTCCAGAACGCCTTGCGGCTGATAGATAACCTGTCTCACAGCGTTGTCCAGGACGCATGGCTGGAATTGCCGGTCGCCAATTGTAGTGGCGGGGAACTGGGCACAGGAGACAGGCTTCAGTTCGATGCAAGCAGTCCGGTCTGTGTTGGACTGCAGGACGAACTGCCGGGACGCTATGCACTCTTAGGCACCAAAGGGGGCCCCTCGGCAGCCCTGTACTGGCACGCTCACGAGGACCTGTTCGATTGGGCCGCTTCGCACGGTATAACGCCGCCATATTACGAAAAGTGGCCGCGCAAGTATGACCAGGGCTGGGGCGCACGCACAGCTTCCTGGCCAACGCATCCGTCTGCGCGGCTGTGCGTCGAGCCGACAGACGGCGGAATGGTGACGCGCCTGCAGTGGCTGACCGACCAGCAGCTTCCGGCCTCCGGGCTCTGCTGCCGTGGTATTGCGGTGCTGTCGCTGGCCGATAGTGCCGCTGAGTTGCGGCGGCGCGTTGGATGGTTCCAGAATCCTGTGCTGCCCGAAGCAACCGAGGGCGCTGTATTCCGCCAGTTTGATGAGGCAGATGGCGCACTGGAGATCGCGCAGAAAGAAGCGCAGGCGCGTATCGTGCTGCCCGCCGATGCCGAGGAGCGCGTGGTTCGGTTCAGAATCTTCCGCAACCTGCGCCATCCATTCCACGCCGGGGCCATCACGCTGACGTGTGATGGTCAGCCGCTACGCGCACAGCTCATATCCGAGGGCGAGTACACCGATGACCCGCTGGTGGTCACACCCTTCCATAAACACGGTACGACAGATGAGGCGATTGCGTCGGTGAGTTTGCGTGCTGATGGCCCTCGTGTGATTGAGTATCACGAGCAGGCCGGAGTCCAGGCCTGCTATCAGCGTCGTAGTGAACATCGCAATATCGTGTTCTGGAGCGACAAGAATCCGCGCAGAGGTCTCTTTGAGCTATCGCTGGCCGACCTGCGCGCCAGACACTTCGTGAGTCACGGCCAGACTGAGCCGGCCATCTGGGAAAACGAACTGACCGGCTTTCTGTGTTCGTACATCTTCGAGCGTGACTATATGGTCAACCTGCGGGAGTTCCGGATAGAGAAAAACGGCCCGGACGCCGTGGAGCTTTACTGGCGCAGTGTCAATGGTAATGACCGCTGCCAGTCGGAGACATGGCTGCGGGTGCCCTATGACTATCCGCGCTTCCGGATGGAGGTGGCCCTGCGCGTCACGGTGCTGGAATCCTGGACGCATAACAGGCTGGAGGTCTATGACATCTTCCCGTATCCGACGCGCATTCCCAGAAACTGGCACTACCAGACGCTGCTGCATGCCAACACCGAGGGCGGCCTATGGATTACAGAACCGCAGGCTGGCTTCGACAGCCTCATCACAGAAGGTCCGGCCAACCAGTTCACCGGCGCGGCGCTGTTCACGATGTTCGCCAGTGACCTGGGTAATCTGGTGGTCTACATGCATGACATCGAACCGCCCGGAACGGTCGTGCACCACGGCCTGTGCTATAACTACACCGACCACCACGTCACCCTGGACCTCAAAGAGGCACCCCAGCCCGGCGATGTGTTCGGTATCAAGTATGAGTTGGAACTATTCGGTGACGCGCAGACGACTCTCGAACAGGTGAAGCAGATCGCCGAGCAGTCGCTGCAGGCCGGCGGCATCCGGATACCGGAATAGTCCCCGGGCTGTGGACTGCGGACCGGCGCAAGGCTGGCAACTGTTGTTTAGCTTCCCCCTGGAAAACCCTCATCCCGATTTCGAGGCCCTGCAGCGCGTCATTCTTGGTCAGGCGCTGCCGGAGCGTGTCTTCTTTGTGGAGCTGAAGGTGGATGAGGAGATGCAGAAGTATGTGCTGGAGAACCTGATGGGGCAGACAGGAGGAAGCTGCCATGGATAAACACAAATCCAATCTTGATTTCCAGCTCATGTCTTTCTGCTACAAGTTCCGTGATCGCTTCCTACCCCGCATAGAGATCTTGAAAGAGGTAGGCATAGAGCCAGGCTTTCATGTGCTTGATTATGGCTGCGGCCCCGGGAGCTATATCATTCCCCTTGCGGAATTGGTAGGCAACTCAGGGAGAATCTACGCTCTGGATATCCACCCACTTGCAATCCAAATGGTGCAGCGCATCGCTTCAAGACAGCACCTGACCAATGTGGAGGCTATCTGTTCCGACCGCGAAACCGGATTGCCGGATAGCAGCGTAGATGTGGTTCTGTTGTATGATACCTTCCACGACCTCAGTGACCCAGACTCAGTACTGGAAGAGTTACATCGCGTATTGAAACCAAATGGAATCCTATCCTTCAGTGACCATCATCTGAAGGAAAATGAGATAATACCCAGGGTAACAGACGGAGGATTGTTCGCGCTGTCCAGAAAAGGGAAACGAACATATAGCTTCTTGAAACAGGGATAGCAGGGCATCATCCACAAAGCTACACACAAGTTCCCGTGTGCTACCCAGGCCGTGTTGCGCCACAGGACAATCACTCACGCCGCGCGAATTGACGCACAAACCCAACGCCACGCTTGGCTAGCCGGCCGTCCTCAACACAGCCCCAGTATCCGCCGGGCATTGCCCTCCGCGATGGCCTCCCGATGCTCTTCGGCCATCGGAGCCTGGCGCATCCACTCAATCTGAGGCAGCTCCATCTCGGCCCGCAGATAGTCGGTGGCGAAGAGAAGCTTGCGCCAATGGCGCTCGATAAAGCCCTCGGTGAACTCCGGGTCGCGGGTGACGGCGTTGTAGCCCGAACCGGCTGAGAGGTCGGCGTACATATTCTCATACTCCCCCAGCAGCCGGTCGGCCGCACCGCCCGCAACAACAGGCGTCTCAGGATAGCCGGCGCTGCCATCGTCATCCGCCGATATTGCGGCCCACCACCTCTGCCCGTGGCCGATGAAGATAAGGTCGGGGAACTCCTGCAGGCATCGCTCCAGGCGCGGCAGGCTGCAGGTGGCGAAGATCTGCTTATGCAGCGGGTCGTCAATCGGCAGGTGGTCCACCAGCTCCCCGAAGCCCTTCACCAGAGGGTGCCTCGCGAAGTGCTCAATCAACTTCGTGCAGTACGGGTTGCGGGGGTCAACGTGGATGAAGGGGATGAGCCGCTCCGGGTAGGCCTCAGCGGCAGCGATGGCCTGCTCGGTGGTGCAGAACCCGCTGGTCACCTCGGGGCTT
>JALGTI010000406.1 GCA_029821455.1 Candidatus Zipacnadia bacterium
ATCGTGCTGACTGCAATCTCCACAGGCGTCAATTGCAGGTGGTTCCTGGACATCTGTGTCAAGAATGGCGAAGCGATCTCCTGCAGGTTTTGCCGCAGCAGTGTTACGTAAGACCGCTGCCGGCCAGTGACTTCAAGCTCGAGCTGGAAGACGATGGGCATGAGTATCTTTTGAATGTTTGCGAGAATGGCCGCCCTGATTTCGCGTTTCTCCTCTTCCAGTCGCGAAAGGACTGCGCGCAGGGCCACGTTTGCCTCGTGCAGCGCCTGGTGCTCCCTCTGTATGGTCTTATGAGCGGCGCGCAGGCCGGCCTCCGCCTTCATGTGCATCAATACGCTGCTGACCTGCTCGGCCACCGTGCGGATGAGGGCGTACTCTTCCTTCAAGAAGGGCCCCTCGGCCGTCGTGTTCGTCACTTTCCGGTACAGGACTTCGACTACACCCGCCGGCCTGCCATCGGCAAAGACGTCGGCGGCCATGCGCCACTTGCTCTCGCGGAACCCTTGCGTAACGTATTGCTTGTCCCCGTAGAGGATGCGCGCGCACGCATGCTCCGGGAACTGCCAGCTTCCTGGCAGACACTCGACCACACCTTGCAGAAACTTGTCCGCCGAATCAAAGTGCGCCTCGCGAAGTGTTGAGATGGTGTAGAGACAGTCGAGCTCCTTCACGCGTTCTTGAAGTGCGTGCTCGATTTGCGAATGCGAGTCGCTCGAATCGGCACCGCGCTGGAGTTCGGCCACACGTTGGGGGAGCGTCCTTACCTCCGCGATGATTTCCGCTTTTGTCCTCTTCTTGGTCATTTTTATCACCCATTAAATACACACATAAGCCTATTCTCTCTCCACTTATCGAGGATTGTGGCAGGTATCTTTGGAAAAGTCAAGAGGTTTTCCCGCCGACCCCCCACTAACCACAAAACGCCGGGGCCAAAAGGTTCCATGCATCCCAGGGCCGCATAGCCCGCTGTCAGCCATATCGGGAGTCTATGTGCGACTGTGGTATATATGGGTACTTAGTGCGCCTCTGTAGTGTCCCATGAGATGAGTATAGTATGGGTATTGTATGCGATTTGTGGTTTCGGGGTAAGCCGGTAAAGTATGGGTGGAAGTCCAGGCGAGTCGTGTCCCGGCGCGTGGTGGCCTGTTGTCGGCGCCGCGGGCCAAGACATTCATGGAGGTTCAGGCGGGCCATGACAGAGGAAAAAGCGACGAATATAGGCTCAGAAAAGACCTCAATCCGAGGCCCAATCGTGCTGTCCTTTACTCCGCTGGTGCATCTTGAGCACTTGCTCAAGGTAGCCGGTTCGGTCACTCAGGACGCCAACAGGACCTGGGGGGACATCTGGGGAGAACTCAAGCACACGGTTACCGGAGGAGGCATGGTTGTCCCGGAGGCGAAAGAGGGGTTTGAGCCCTCCTGCGGCTGGCCTGAGTTCCTGGAGAAGTTCTGGCTGCTGAAGCACTACCTGGACTCTATCCAGCGAATCTGCGACAAGAAACATTAGGAGCAGCGGTCATCGTGACGGCTGCCCCAATCTGAAGACGGCAGTGCGGGCGAAGATATCACATCACTGCATTATAAAGAACTGGAAGGAAAGGACATGTCAGTTTCAAGGCCAAACAAAGCCGGAGCGACTTCTGCTCATGAGGCTTCGGTTGATGCATTTATGGAATACGTCGTTTCGCAGTCGCCGAGAGAGGCGGAGTTCCACCAGGCTGTACGGGAGGTTGCGAGGTCCGTTATGCCCATCGTGCAGGCGAACCCGGAATACCGGGACGCGAAGGTCCTGGAGCGGATGGTGGTGCCTGACACCGTTATCACGTTCCGTGTGACTTGGGTAGACGACAGGGGACAGGTGCAGGTGAACCGCGGCTACCGCATCAGGATGAATGGTGCAATTGGCACGTACAAGGGGGGCCTGCGGTTTCATCCGTCGGTCTGGCTGGGCGTACTGAAGTTCCTGGCCTTCGAACAGGTTTTCAAGAATAGTCTGACCACCCTGCCCCTGGGCGGCGCCAAGGGAGGCTCGGACTTCGACCCCAAAGGCAAAAGTGACGGGGAGGTAATGCGCTTCTGCCAGGCATTCATGTCTGAGTTATTCCCCCACATTGGTCCCGATATTGACGTTCCCGCGGGCGACATTGGGGTCGGGGATCGCGAGATTGGGTACCTGTTCGGGCAGTACCGCAGGCTGAGCAAGCGCTTCCACGGCGTGCTGACCGGCAAGAGCCTGAGTTGGGGCGGTTCTCATCTTCGCCCGGAGGCCACGGGATACGGGGCAGTCTATTTCGCCAACGAGATGTTGGCCACCCGCAACCAAAGCGTGGAGGGCAAGACGGCGACGGTTTCCGGCGCCGGCAACGTGGCCCAGTACACGGCCGAGAAACTCATCGCCCTGGGCGCGAAGGTGGTCACGCTTTCGGACTCGGGTGGCACGGTGGTGGACCGTGACGGAATCGACGAGGAGAAACTCGCGTGGGTCATGGAACTCAAAAACGGGCGACGCGGCCGTATCAGCGAGTATGCAGAACAGTTTCAGCACGCCGAATACCTGCCG
>JALGTI010000407.1 GCA_029821455.1 Candidatus Zipacnadia bacterium
AACCTCGCTTTGGTCCTCCCCTGCCACGATGACTTGGAGATTGAACTCCTCCCGATAATCAAAACCGTAGTTTAACCTCAGCAAGCCCTCGTCACCAGCCCCCAACTCAGTCCGCGCAGTGACCTGCTTGAAGACCCGCTTTTCGTTGGATGGGATGGCAACTACCCGTACCTGCTGGGTAATGTCACTATTGTTAGTAAGACGCAGAACGCACTGCCTACCCTTGGGGAGGCTTGTGACAAGCCCCGGCGCTTCGACAGTGCAGATCACCTCTGCTGGATAGCGGATGAGCGACGCGCTGTCCACGTGCAGTCGGCCCGCCCCGTTGAGGCGAAACAGCACAATAGCCTGTCGTAGCCCTGGCAGGCAGTGGAAGTGCCAGTAGCCCTGGCAGGCAGTGGAAGTGCCAGGCCAATAGCTTCCACTTGCGACTGGGAGAAATGAGCTGGGCATCCACCTGAAGAGGTGGAGTATCCCACTCCCGCACCAAAAAATCCTCAGAAAAGGTCACCAGCGACAGTTCGGGGGCAGGATTGCCGTCGGTCCGATAGTAGCAGGTGAACAGCAGCTCCGCACCATCCTCTGCCTCAATCTCTATCGGTTGGCAGAAGGCCCCATATACTCCCGCCTCATCCTCGCACTCTACGCGCATACAGTAGCGACCCTCATAGGCGCGAGTAACCAAGTCCACACTACCAGCCACCTCCTCGGTCACCCCGCGCCCCGACCAGCCTACCGGCCCGGTTTCCTTTTCACCTCGCTCAAATCCCCCATTAGGTAACAGGTTATCAGCGCTCCAGCCTACACCGCCGGCCATCAAAACCATTGCAACAACAATCAGCAGTCGCAGCCACAAGCTTTTCCCTGATGACAAACCACATCGCCTCCCTCAACCTGTCTGATACTAGGCGCTCCCTAGTTCGGACGCCGGCCTAGCCATAAAGTTCCCTGGAATGTCTGCCCACCCCACCCAATGTAAGTTTCTCTCCCTAGCCTTTGCATCCTTGTCGGCTAGCCTGTGGCCAGCAGATAAACGTACCTGGTTAGCTTCCCCTTTGGCACCTGAGCCTGCAGCATGGCCCGATATCCTAACCTGTCCAGCAACTCCTCCACATCGCCAGCCGTGACTACCACCGCCCGAGGCGCCATCTTGCCAGCAGCGGTGAGTATCTCCGCATAGAGACCTGCAGCTATGGTAGAAGTGTGCCCGTAGGGCAGGTCAGCGACGACCGCATCAAAGCTGCCCCGCATCTGCCGGGCATCGGCCACTGCTATGCGTCCATTGTACCCTAATAGCGCCAGATTGTGTGCCGCCATCCCCGCAATCTTCTTGTTTATTTCACACCCGTAGGCATCTACGCCCACATCTAGTGCCTCGGCCACCACTGTACCAACCCCACAGCACACGTCCAGCAGCCGGTCGCCCGGGGCGGCCACCAGGTTAACCAGAGCTCTGGCAAAGCGTGACGGCAACGCCCAGGAGTACTGCTGAAGCGGCTCCAACCGGCGCTGCCAGCCACGCTTGCTTCGTGACACCACCTGCCCAAACCACAACTCCTCCTCCCTTATCAGCAGACAGAACTCAATGCGCGGGGCATCGAGATTGGGGCTTCCGACTATCACATCAGCTAGCTCCTTACACAACTCAGGAGAGGGCTTGTCATAGCTGGAGGCCTGACGGATGACACGGATGGCGAAGCCGTCAGCTTCAATACTCTTGCCCGCAATGACAACACACAGCCCATCAAAGTCGGGGGCCCGCGCAAGTCCCCGGACGCACAGACTAACATACGCCGCGTTGGTGATATCAACGCCAATCTCCGACCAGCCCACGCGGCCCTCAGCCTGGCCGCCGGCCATCACTGCGAACTCGGCGTGAGCCAGTTCCAGTTCATTATCCGGCGCAGTGATTATGTAGAAATATGGCATCGTGTCCGAAGACCTTATTGCGGCCACTCACAACCGGCATCCACCACATTCCACGGCTTAGTGACTAGCGCGCTGCGATAATCATCAAGCCGCATCCCCGCTGCTTTCATAGCCGCTTGCACGTCCTGCAACAAACCACCCCGCAGGGAGGCCTGCAGTATCACCTGCCCAAGCTCCCGTCCGCCTCGGCTGAACGTCGCCTGAACCACGGCCCACCGAGGCGACCCCAGTCGCAAGCGAACGCGGCGCAGCTTCTGCAGCGCCTCCCGCAGATGTGCGCCACGTCGCCTCAGCTCTGCAACCGGTAGCATCTCCACCAGTTCGAATTCCGTGTGAGGCTTGGGCACCAGGGGAGCTGCCGATACGATGAAGCGCATTGACGGGAAGACCGCGCATAGCTGGGCGAGCTGTCTACCAATGGCCTCCACATCATCTTCAGTTTCCCCAGGCAAACCCAGCATGAAGTATAGCTTCACCTCGCGCAGTCCTGCCTCCGCTGCCAACGCCACTGCGTCAAACAGGTGCTGATCAGTCATCGGCTTCCCGATGGCACGGCGCAGCTCTTCAGTGCCCGCCTCGGGCGCGTATGTCACGCTCCGCTGGCCGCTATCAGCCAGTGCCTCCAGCAGCACCCGCGTTGCTGACTCAGCCCGCAGGGACGAGACCGCCAGGCTGGCACCAGCGCCGCGTAGCTCTGTGCATAGCTCATCAATCCAGGGGTAGTCAGAGATGGCTGCACTGACCAGGCCAACTAGGTGAGTATGGGGTCGGATGCTTTCAAAGGCCTTGACCATGGTTTCAGGTCGCCGCACACGCATCGGGTGATAGATACTGCGGGCCAGGCAGAACTTGCAGCCTCGCCCACAGCCCCGGCCGACTTCTACCAGGAAACGATTAGACAATTCTGTATGGGTGGGGGGTCAGGATAACCGAAGAGGTCACGGACTCGTCGAGGCTCTCAGCATATAGGCGCTTAATCGGCGGAGAATCTTCGTCTGAGGGGGCAAGCGATGGTACGTATAATCCCGGCAGTGTGACGAGCTCCGCCAGCATCGCGCGCTTGCCTGCACCACGCTTGCCGAGCTCCTGTAGTATCTCGCGCAACTGTGCCTCTACAGGTTCCACTTCGCCGATTGCGATGGCGTCGGCGAATGCGGCTATAGGTTCGGGGTTAGCCGTAACCGCCGGCCCGCCCATCAGCACCAGCGGCGCGTCTTCGCTGCGC
>JALGTI010000408.1 GCA_029821455.1 Candidatus Zipacnadia bacterium
TTGGCGTTCCCTCGCGGAAGCTATCAGAGCTCCGGATGATGGAACCGCCACCCGGCTTGGCAATTTTCATCGCCTCTGGCACAGTTTTCTCCACCAACTCCGGCGTACCATGCTTGATGACGTGGAGCAAATCCACGTAGCCTTTGACAGTCGTCGCGTCGCCGGTCAGTATGGTCTCTGGACTGGGAAGCTGTTTTACATTAGCGACCCGCAAGCGCCTCCGCGCGTATCGCTGCGATGGCGATGACGGTGACGATCTCGTTTACGCTTGCGCCACGTGATAGGTCCATTCCGGCCTTGGCCAGCCCCTGGACTAATGGCCCATAAGCGTTGGCGTGGGCAAGCCTGTGTACAAGCTTGTAGCCGATGTTGCCAGCGTCGAGGTCCGGAAATACCAGGACGTTGGCCTGACCTTGCAGAATGCCGTCCGAGTCCTTGCGGGCTGCGACTTCTGGGACAAGTGCGGCGTCGGCCTGTATCTCGCCGTCTAAGATCAGGCCTGGTGCTTTCTCCTGAGCCAGACGAGTGGCCTCGCGTACCTTGACGGCATCAGGGTGTTTGGCGCTGCCTTTGGTCGAGAACGAAAGCATCGCCACCCGGGGCTCAGCATTGAGGTACAGGCGGCAGCTTTCGGCTGAGGTGATAGCAATGTCCGCAAGCTGTTCAGGGGTCGGATTGGGCACGACACCGCCGTCGGCGAAAATGAACAGACCTTCGACTCCCATGTGTTCCATTGGGGTGGCAATGATGAAGCAGCTTGAGGCCGTTGATATGCCCGGCGGGCATTTAACTATTTGCAGCAGCGGCTTGAGAACCACAGGTGTGGGGTTTAGCGCCCCGGCTACTGAGCCGTCTACACGCCCCGCCCTAAGCATCAAGGCCGCCGCATATAGAGGGTCAGCGACCTGTTCCCAGGCTTGTTGCTCGCTGATGCCCTTGTGCCGCCGCAACTCGAAGAACTCCTCGGCGTGCAGTCGGCGCACATCTTCAGCCTCAGGGTTGACAATTTCGATATCAGAAAGCTCTATCCTGAGTTCCGCCGCCCGCTTCTGGATATAATCTGGGTCACCGACCAATACGATCTGGGCCAAGTTGATATCGCGCGCGGCGGCCGCAGCTCTCAAGGTGCGGTCATCAGCATATTCAGGCATCGCGATGCGCTTGCCGAGCTTCATCGCTTGGATGCGAAGACCGCGGATTACAGGATGGGGGTGTCTCTCATCTGTCATCCTAACACAACCTCATGGTGGTCGTTGTATGCTGCGAGACGTCTATGCATTCTCTGCTACGTATGGTTTGGTGTTCGCCACAGGTTGCCGTGAGGCCTCCCTGCGTAAGAGATGCGTCTGGGAATAATCGCAGGAAGGAATCACCACGCTCGGTAACGAAGGTGAAATTGGCTTGGGGTGAAGGTGAATGGCAGAGCGGGGGAGAAGTATATGAGAGCCACAACTTCTGAGCGCCCGCAGGCTTCGGGCGCAGTGAGGGGTGTGTTGATATGACGACGCTGCGGTCTACGCTGATAGGTTCAATGCTGGTGATTATGGTGGCGGGCCTGCTGGCCCCGGCATACGCCGAAGATTTCGAGAACATCTACGTCGCCAACAAGATCGTAGCCCGCATTCGCGGCGCAGGACCTTATGGGACAGTCAAGGAGCGGGCCGGTGCGATTGGCAAGGCAATCGAGCAAGTCATTGCCAACCATGATGTCCAGAATCCGGTCGTAACGGTCAAGGAGAAGGATGGCATCTGGTTCGTGTACTGCTGGGACACACCGGTGGTGGGCGTATACAGTAGCGAATCACAGGCTAACAATATTGAGCCCAAGACCCTGGCGGCAATCTGGGCTCAGAATTTCAAGGTCGCTCTGCCGCTGGCCGGTCAGGCCCCCAGTGCACCGACAGAGCTAGCCGCAGGGCCTGAGCCGGCCACGGAAGCGGCTCCTGTGGGGGCAACTGAGCCGGCGCCTGCCGCAGCCGCCCCGGCTCCGGCTGCCCCTGAGCCTGCGGGGGAGCCACGGATTGCCCGCAGCGCGGCCTTGCTGCTGATCCTGGACGCGTTCAGGGTAGTTCGGGTCCTGGCGGATGATGATTATCAAAGTAAGCGTGATACGCTGGCGGCTAATCTGCTCAGCAACATCGTCCCCTTTGTCACGTCAGGCCAGGTGCCGCCCGGCCCGCCACCTGCCCCAGCGCCGGCTCCGGCACCAGCTCCAGCTCCCGCACCGGCACCATTGGAAGGGCCAGCAGTAGGGCCGGGAGTGGCAGGGGAGGGGACCGGTGTGCCAGCCGGACACGAGGACGACCCCAACTACACCCGGGTCCCGCAGAAGACTCGCATCCGCGCGAAGCTGGCGCAGGCTAAAGACCCGTACCTGGCGCTGAAAGCGAGCGATCCGGCGGTGTATGCGCGTGTGGGCGAGTTGCTGAAGGCCTCCCGCACGGCCTTCGCCGGCGGGGACTTTGACGCCTCTGAGAGCTACGTGGACCAGGCACTGCAGCAGATGGGTGTCGTTTACCAGCCTTAGTCAGGAGATGGTGGGAG
>JALGTI010000053.1 GCA_029821455.1 Candidatus Zipacnadia bacterium
TGCCGTCGCCTGGGGATGGGCTGGGCAGCAGGGGTCATCGGCGGACTGATATATGGCTACTCTGGCTTCTTCATCACTCGTGTGCTCTACATTACAGTGCTGGAAGCGGCTGCGTGGCTTCCGCTGATCGTGTGTTGTGTGCACAGCGGGCTGACCACCGGGAACATCCGCTGGTTCGTGGGCGGAGCCATGGCCATGGCCATGGCAATCCTGGCTGGACACCCTCAGATTGTCCTGTATGAAGCAATTGTCGTCGTGCTTGTGGTGCTCTTCTATCTCAGCGGCATCTGGCGACTTTCCCACCCGCTGCGGGTACGTGTCAAACGGAGTCTGGTAGTTGTTGCTGTTGTCTTGATTCTGGGTGCAGGGGTGGCAGCGGCGCAACTGCTGCCGACGCGAGCTCTCGCCCAGTTTGGCGGCCGCCGGGCCGAGGTCACCCCCGCGTATCTACGCGAGCTTGCTATGACGCCACGCAACCTGGCCTATATGGTCCACCCTTACATCTTTGGTTCTGCAGCAAACCACACGTACTTCGGGGGCGACCACTACTATGAGGTGTGTGGTTATGCGGGGGCTCTGGCCCTGCCTCTGGCGATTCTGGGCCTATGCTACTGGCGCCGCCGAACAAAGTGGTTCGCGTTGTTCGTTGTAATTATGGGGTTCGGGATGGCACTTGCGAATCAGAACCCGCTGTATGAACTGCTGCCAAGCGTCCCGGGGCTGAATCTGTTCCGGGGCCCGGGGCGGTGGCTGTTTGTCTCCACCTTGGGCATAGCTATGCTGGCGGCAATGGGCGCAGAGGCACTGCGCGAGAGGCGGCCTCAGGCTGGCCGTCTGCTTGCATGGCTTTCAGGGGCCGGGCTGGGGGGAATGCTGGTTGTCTCAGTTGGGGTGCGATGCTTACAGGCACCACTGACGACGCTGTTGGCGGCGCAGCTTCGCGGGAGAGACTTGACGGCGGGCGAGATCGCGATCCGTGCGCAGGTGAAGTACCAGTTCATCTGTGATAGACTCAGTATTGGGGACACGTTCTGGTTTATCCTGGCTCTGGGCTTGCTAGCTTTGGTCATCTGTGGTCTCTGGAGTGTCAAAGGAAAGGGGCAATCCGGTAAGTGCAGTATATTGCTCTGCCTGGCGCTAGCGGCAGAGCTATTTGTCTTCGGCGACCACTACAACGGCGTCTGCAATCCGACTTACTACACGGAGAAGCCATATCTAGCCAGGCAAATAGCCAACGACTCGAAGTGGGGGCGAGTGTACAGCGATGCCCGGCTCTTCAAGATTGACTTCAAGGGACCTGACTACCGTGGCTGTGCAAGTGGCGATGTGTCTCCATACTTCGCTGAGCGGGAGACACTGCGGCCCAACCGGCCGGCGCTGTGGGGCCTGCACTGCGCGGACGGGCAGTATGGCCTGGTGCCCCAGCGGCAGTACGATCTGCTGGAAGGGTATGTCCAGGAGGCCCTGGCTGGGAAGCGAGGGAGTGTAGAACACCCCCTGACGATACTAAGGATGCTGGGCGTGCGTTACTTGCTCGTGCCTGCAGATGACCCGCCTGCGGGCGTCATTCCGGACGGGGCGACTGCGGGCCCGATTGCCACGAAACTGCTGGATGGGATGCCGCGCTGTTGGGTGCCTCAGGAGATAATCACGTGTAGGAGTGGGGGAGAGGCGCTAGCTAGAATCATTGACGAGGATTTCGATCCAGCCAGGCAGGTAGTCGTCGAGGGGATGGATGAGCCGATGCTACAAGGATCGGGGCAGGTGATTGTCATCAGTGAGGTGCCTGCTCTTGTGCGTCTGAAAGCCGATATGCAGAGTCGCGGACTTGTGGTGCTGAATGATGCCTACAATCCCAACTGGCAAGCGACTATAGATGGCCAGCGCACGCCAGTCCTGGTGGCAAACTACATTCTGCGGGGTCTTGTTGTGCCTGAGGGAGAGCATCTAGTAGAATTCAGATATGTCTCGCAGCCCCTGCGAGTCGGCGCGCTGCTAAGCCTGCTCTCCGTATTGGCATTGTGTATCCTGTGGGGCCTCGGAAGGCGCGCAACGCCGGAGGCTGGCCAGTGAAGCCGACCATCTCCATATTCTTCCCGATGTACAATGAGGAGGAGAATATCCGCGCCTCGGTGGAGGCCGCCCATCAGGTGCTTCCGGAGATCAGCCGCGAGTACGAGATAATCATCGTCAATGATGCCAGTGAAGACCGCACGGGCCAGATTGCCGATGAACTGGCGGCGGCTGATGCGCGGGTGAAGGCTGTTCATCACGCGAAAAATAGGGGTCTGGGAGCGGCCATCCGCTCCGGGCTGGGGGCCAGTCGCTGCGAGGTGGTCGTGTACACCGACGGTGACCTGCCCTGTGACTTGGGATACATCAAGGAAGCTTTGCCGTTGCTCGGGCAGGCGGATGTCGTCATCGGCTACCGCACCACGAGAAGAGAGAACCTGCTGCGAGGCATCTACACAAGCGCATACAACTTTCTGATTCGGGCCCTGTTCCGCATCCGCGTCCGGGATGTGAACTTCGCCTTCAAGGTCTTCACGCGCCCGGTAGTAGAGGCGATGGACTTGCGCTCAGAGGGCTCGTTCATTGATGCGGAGATGCTGGCTGAGGTTGTGCGCCATGGCTTTCGGATAGAGCAGATACCAATCATTTACACGCCTCGGGTTGCCGGGGTATCAACCCTGGCCAAACCGAGGATAATTCTGAGGATATTCGGCGAGATGTTCAGATACTGGCGGCGCGAACGCCGCTTGAGCCGCAAGGGAGGCAGCCATGAGTCCAGATAAGGGGAACCTGCAATTGCTGCATTGGGTGCTGATCGCCGGGTGCGTGCTGTTTGCTGGTGGGGGCAATCTGCTACTCAAGTGGGGGATGTCGCAGATGGGAAGCGTGGCCGCAACAGAATTGCCCAAGCTTCAATACGCTCTGCAGGCCGCGTGTAGGCCCCAGATAATCGTCGGTGTGG
The DNA here is from genome assembly GCA_029821455.1 of Candidatus Zipacnadia bacterium. Classification (GTDB taxonomy): domain Bacteria; phylum Armatimonadota; class Zipacnadia; order Zipacnadales; family Zipacnadaceae; genus JALGVG01. The sequence continues at coordinate 2,975 of JALGTI010000053.1, forward strand.
TGCTCTACGTAGCGTCGTTCGTGATGTGGCTGTCGCTGCTCTCGATGGTAGATATTTCGTTGGTCTATCCCATCTTTATCGCTGCGGCATTTCTGCTGGTCACCGGCGGGGCAGTGGTCTGGTTCGGCGAGCGTGTAGACGCTATGCGCGCCATTGGGACCATAGTGGTGGTGGCCGGGATAGGGCTGGTGAGCCTGTCGGGGAGGGGGTGAGGAGTAGCGCTCTGCTTTTATGGAGCCAGGTAGAGGATAATCACCACGGCGGCTACGTAGAGGGCAACATTCAGGAGCAGCGGGCCGTCGGTAAGCAAGACGCGGTCGGGCGCGCCGCCCTGGTCTTTCTGATGCACCAGGTACAAATAGCGAAACAGCCCGTAGATGACAAAGGGAATGGTGTACATCAGGTTGTGGGTGCCCACGACATTGATGGTGCGCTCATCAATGGTGTAGAGGCAGTATGACATCAGAGTGGAAGCGGTGACCAGCGAAATCATCTGGTCCAGCAGTTGGGGGCTGTATTCGCTGAGTATCCGGCGGTGATTGACGCCGGCGTCACCGAGGGCAACTATTTCCTGGCGCCGCTTGCTGAGAGCCAGAAACAGGGCTAATAGTAGCGTACAGATGAGTAGCCATGGAGATATTTCGACCTCAATTGCCGTCGCCCCGGCCACAGCCCTCAACACAAAGCCAGCCGCGACAGTCATCACATCCACTATCACCGTATGCTTGAGCAAGAAGTGATATGCTAGAGTGATAAGCAAGTAGGAGAGAGCTACGGCGCCTGTGGGCAGATTGATCAGACAGCACCCCACAATCCCAACCGGTGCCAGGACCATGGCAACCATGAGAGCCAGTGACACCGGGACCAGTCCGGCAGCGATGGGGCGATAGCGCTTCTGGGGATGGGCGCGATCCTCCTCGATGTCAACTACATCATTGACCAGGTACACGCTGGCCGATAAAGCACAGAACAGGAAAAAGGTGACGATTGCGCTGAGCACGGAAGCGCGGTCGTCCATTTGCTGGGCGAAGATGAGCGCGGCGAAGACCAGCAGGTTCTTCGTCCACTGTTTGGGGCGCACAGCCCGCAGCAGGGCGATCGCCAGGCTCAATTCAATCACCCTCCCGAGGCCGCAGCAGAGGAAACAGGACGACCTCCCGCAGATTGGGATTGTCGGTGACAATCATCACCAGCCGGTCTATGCCCAGCCCCATGCCGCCGGTCGGCGGCATTCCATATTCCAGTGCCTGGAGGAAGTCTTCATCCAGCGGATGAGCTTCCTCGTCGCCTGCCAGCCGCGCCTCGGCTTGGGCCTCGAGGCGGGCACGCTGATCCAGGGGGTCGTTCAACTCGCTGAAGGCATTCCCCAGCTCCTCGCCCCCAATGAATGGCTCAAACCGCGCGGTGAGATGTGGCTCGCCGGGCTTGCGCTTGGCCAGGGGAGACATCTCAACCGGATAATCGGTCACCAGCGTTGGCTGTATCAACTCCGGCTGCACGTAGCGGTCAAATGTCTTATCAAGAATATGGTACAGGGACATACCGGTCAGGTCACCCAGCTCCAGCCCTGCGCTCGCCACGGCCTTGCGGGCATGTTCATCGTCTTGCAGTTGATCGAGTTCAATTCCGGTCGCTTTATTAACAAGTTGAAGAAGCGGCGCGCGCCGCCACGGAGGTGTGAAGTCAATTTCATTGCCTTGGTAGCTGCACTGTAGCTTTCCGTGAACCGCTTGTACCATCGTGCACACAAGTGCTTCAGTAAGCGCCATCATATCCTCAACGTCAGCGTAGGCCTGGTATGCCTCCAGCATAGTGAATTCAGGGTTGTGGCGGGTATCAATGCCCTCGTTGCGGAACATCCGCCCAATCTCGAATACCCGCTCCAGCCCGCCGACGATGAGGCGCTTCAGATACAGCTCCGGAGCGATGCGCATATACAGTTGAGTGTCGAGGGCATTGTGGTGGGTAGTAAAGGGCCGTGCTGCCGCACCGCCGTAGATGGGTTGCAGAACCGGGGTCTCGACCTCCAGGAAGCCTCTCTCCGTCAGCATTTCCCGTGCGGCCGCAATCATCCTGGAACGGCTGCGGAAGACCTCGCGGACCTCGCGATTCATTATCAGGTCCAGGTAGCGCTGGCGGTAGCGCAATTCCTGGTCCTGCAGGCCGTGCCACTTTTCGGGCAGCGGCCGCAGGGCCTTGGCCAGAAGCGTGAAATCCTGAACCTGCACTGTTACCTCGCCGCTGCGGGTACGAAACACGGTGCCTGTCACGCCCAGGATATCGCCCAGGTCGAGGTCTTCGAACGCCTCAAAGCGCCCCTCGCCAAGCACATCGAGCTTTGCAAACAACTGGATGCGTCCGCTAGGGTCGTGCAGGTCGGCGAAGGCTGACTTGCCATGGCCGCGGTAGGCCATCAGCCGCCCGCAGACGGAGACCTGCTGGCCCTCAAACTGCTCAAATTGATTTTCGACCTCAACAGCGAGGTGTGTGCGGGCATACTTATGGTGGGCGAAAGGGTCCTCACCCTTGGTCTGCAGCCGTCTGAGCTTCTCGCGTCTGATTTCTGATTGGTCAAGGTAGTCGTCTGGCATTGATCAACCTCAGCTATTCGTCATTGACCTGGCGGACACGGGCTATCTGCTCTTCGGTGACGGTCTTCTCAAAGCAGCGGAAGCCGGCCAGCTTGAAGCCGTGCTTGCGAGCCAGTCCGCTGATTTCATAAACTTGCTCTAGCTTTATGTCCCGGCCCAGTGAGTAGTCTTCGGTACGGCCCTCCAGGGCCAGGATCATTGTCTCAGCCATACACGCATAAGATAGCCTCGGCGGGAAGCCGAAGTCGAAATGGAAGTCCACATTGCCCGGAACGGCAACTGCCCCGCCCTCAATTACCAGTACGTCGGGGCGCTCCTCCACGACCTGCCGTGAAACATCGCGCGGGCGCGCCACATCGCAGACGACGGCGCCGGGCCTGAGCATATCCGGATGAATAATGGCTTGCACGGCTGCGCTGACGGCCAGGATGATCTGCGCCTCAGACAATGCCGCATCCACACTGTCACAAGCATGGACAGGAATGGCGTGGCGCGTAGCAATCTCCTCAGCCTGCGGTTGCAGGTCCTCGCCGGGCTTAGCAGCCAGCCACAATTCGGCCACTGATGGCGCCAGCAACTCGATGCACGCCTTCCCGATGGAGCCGCTGGCGCCAATGACTGCCGCCGGCGCGACGGCTGCATCGAGACCGACCAGAGCAGCCGCTTCTAGCGCTCCCTCTACGGCTGTGGCAATAGTGTAGCTATTGCCCGTGGTAACTCCGATGTCAAGCCGCTGCGCGATCGTGATGCCAGCGTCTGCGACCACCGCGGCAAACGCTCCCAACCCTACTATCTCTGCTCCCAGCTCCTGTGCTAGCTCTCCGCATCGCACGATTTTGTCAATGCACACATCCGCTGGCTCCTCGACTAACTGCCGGGCCGTCAGCGGCAAGCCGACGAACCAGCCCCCGGTGGTCGTGCCAGTGGGGGAACGGATGCCGGTGATCTCACTGACCACTTCCGGCCCTCTTGGTAACAGCAGCTTCTCCACCCAACGTTCGGGTAAGTACCTGACGAAGAAGTACTTGTGCTTGCGAGCGATATCGGCCACGCTGAGGGGATGGATGATGAAGGCAAATCGTGTCACGTTTGTTTTTCCTTTGTCTGCTGTGGAGTGCCTAAGTAAGTTCCCGGATCGGCGTCGTGCCGTTCCAGTAGGAAGTGCTCAGCAAACAGCCCCACCTCGGCGGTCTTGTCCCGGCCGGATGAGCCCAGACTGACGCTAAGCATATGCTTCATCCGATAGCCCCTGGTGTGTTGCGGCCCATTTGGTCATCACGTGTGCCATTCTGCTGAGTGTGTCTGCCTCGAATAGCTCACGGCGCAAAGCCGCGCTATCTGGTAAGCCTTTGGTGCACCAGCCAAGGTGTCTGCGGATCTTGTGCGCTGCCCTCTGCTTGCCGATTTCCAGCGCCAACATCTGTGCCAGGCACAAGCCGATTGCCAGACGGGAACTAGCTCCTAGCCGCTCTGGCACCGTATCACCTCGCAGCGCCGCCGCACACCGGCCTAGCAGGAGCGGGTCAATCAATGCGCCACGACCGATCATCACCCCGGCGCAGCCGCTCTCCTCCACCATCCGCACCGCATCACCAGGCTTGAGGATGTCCCCATTGCCAACTACCGGGATCGGAACGGCCTCAACCAAATGTTTGATGGTTTGCAGGTCAACTTGTCCAGCAAAACCCTGTGTCACAGTGCGCCCGTGTAGAACAAGCGCAGCTACCCCCAGGTGCACAAGGCGGCTGGCCAGTTCCAGGTAACTGCCGTCGCGACGCCTCAGGCCCGCCCGCAGCTTGACAGTAACTGGCACCCCGCTGGCTTCGACAGCCGCTGCCACAATCTCACAAGCGCGTGAGTGATCCTTCAATAGCGCACTGCCGCTGCCTGATCGCACGACCTTGGGGACTGTGCAGCCCATATTGATGTCAATCAGATCAGCACCCGCCTGCACCGCGACAGGCACAGCGCGCGCAATGACATCCGGGCTATCTCCGAATAACTGGATGCTGACAGGCCGCTCGGCGGGGCATGTCGCCATCAGCTCCAGTGTCCTGGTGCTATTGTAGCATAGTGCGCGGGCCGAGGCCATCTCAGTGCACACGAGGCCTGCCCCCGCCCGGCTGCACACGAGCCTGAAGGGCATCGAAGTGAAGCCAGCCATCGGTGCCAGCACAACTGGCGGGTCAATAACCACGCTGCCGATTGTCAAGCTACTCGGCGGATGACTGGGCCTCAAGAAGCCGAATTCCCTCCAGCGCCAGCATCGGACGTAGTTTAAGCTCATTACGACAGATTGGCGCGATAAGTTGCGCGTCGCCACCGGTGGCGATGGCCTGGGCTTCCGCTCCCACCCAATTCCGGGCGCTGTCTACCAGCCAATCAGCGACTGCCGCCAGCCCTCCCACGCAGCCCAGGCGCAGATTCTCCTCGGGGTCGCGGCCAGGTCCCTCTGCTGGCGGCTCTCGGATGGCCTTCTCGAACGGGCGGCGCAGCCGCGAGACCTCTTCGCTTAGTCCGCTAAGAATCACTGGCAGGCCTGCGGCAATCGCCCCGCCCACCAACCGACCGTCTGACGAGATCGCCTCACAGCTCAGGCAGGTGCCGAAGTCAAGCACAATGCACGGCGCGCCGCAAAGCTCCCTGGCGGTAAAGGCGTTCAGCACTCTGTCAACCCCGATGCGGGACGGCTCGTAGTAATCCACTTCGATAGTAGGATGCAGATCGCGCCCGACCAGTAGTAGGTTGTGTCCCGAGGCAGCACGCACGCACTGGTCGAGAACCGCGACATCCTCCGGACTGCTAGTCACGGCGACGACCCTACTCACCTCACTGAAGGGCAGTCCGATCTCCTCCAGGGGGCGGTTGAGATGAGCGTGCAGCGCATCGGTGCCCAACAGCGCCGTCGGAAGACGACCCTCGGCCTTCCATTCGCCGTTTGCATGCGCTGCCCAGTGGATGTTGGTGTTCCCGATGTCCAGGTAGAGCTTCCAAGTCATTTCAGCTTCACCGCCGTCACCTGAAAGTCATACGGGCGGGTGTGGCTGCTGGTCTTCACTACTGCTGCCTGTTGGGCAAAGGCCGGCACATACACTGCAAGGCATCCACCGTCAAGCTGCTCGGTGATAAGCTCGGCGGGATGCTCATGACCGCCCAGGATGAGGTCTATTTCAGGTCGCTGCAAGGCTAGCGCCCGGTCGAATTCTCTGCCCAGGTGGCTGAGCGCGACCAGCAAGTCTACCTCCCCGGCAATCTGACGTACAGCCGTCTCAGCAGCCTCCGACCAGTCTATGAAGCGTGTGGCTACGATACCTTGCCACCATACACCCGGCTGCACCATCTCCCTCGCCAGCCCAAGTATGCCCACCCGCCCCCCCGCGCTTTCGAGAATGGTCCAAGGCTTGATTGGACCGGGCGCATCGCCTAATTCTATGTTAGCAGCCAGCACGGGGAAATGCGCTGCCCCTATCTTGTGGAACATACCGCTACGTGTGAAATGGTACTCGCGGTTCCCCAGCACCATCGCATCATAACCCGCCTGATTCATCAGCGCCAGGATCGGCTCGTCCCCGGGACGGACCCAGACATTGCCAGCGGAGATAGCATCACCACCGTCCAGCAAGATGGCATCATGCTCTTCGGTCAGGCTGCGGAGTCTGGTGGCTGCCTCGGGCGTCAAGCGGTTGTGCATGTCGCCGGTGAAGATTATCGCCAGCTCGCCCATCGTCAGACCAACCCGGCTTTGACGAGGTCCTGGATATCCAGCATCCCCACGGCCCGGCCCTCTTCGTCTACCACCGGTAGGTTGTCAAACTGCCTCTCCTGGACGATGCGGGCGGCCTCAGCGGCTAACATATCAGGGCCACAGGTTGTGGGTTCAGTGGTCATAACGTCGCTCATGCTCTGCTTCATAAGCAGGTTGCGGTCGTCATATTGCTGCATCAGCACGCGCAGCATCCCGTCAGTGAATATCCCACAAAGGATCCCCTCAGCGTCAACTACGCCGACGGCGCCTCGGATGGCCGCCTGCGTCATAACCAGCAGCGCGTCTTCGACAGTCGCATCTGTGCTCACTACGGGGTTGTCTTGACCGCTGTGCATCAAATCTTTCACGCGCAGCAGCACCCGTCTGCCGAGCACGCCCGCCGGATGCGATGCGGCGAAGTCCTTGGCAGTAAAACCGCGCGCTTTCATCGCTGCGGCAGCCAAGGCATCGCCCAGGGCCATTTGGACCACACAACTAGTTGTCGGGGCAAGGCCCAGCGGGTCGGCCTCGGCCTCCACATGAGCGTCCAGCACCACGTCGGCTTCCTTTGAAAGGGTGGCATTTACGTTTCCGCAGATTGCAATGACGGGGACGCCACGCCGCTTTATCTCCGGCAGGATCGCCAGCACTTCCTCACTCTCGCCGCTGTTGGACAGTATGATGACCACAGCGCCCTCGGTTACCATCCCCAGGTCGCCGTGCAATGCCTCGCCAGAGTGCATAAAAAAGGCCGGTGTGCCGGTGCTTGCCAAAGTGCTGGCCAATTTGCGGCCAACAGCACCCGACTTGCCAACCCCGCAGACAACGGCATGCCCTGGCATCTGCAGCAGCACTTCCACGGCGGTGGCAAACGAGTCATTTAGGCGTCCGACCGCCTGCTTGATCGCCTCTGCCTCGATGTTGAGAGTGGCAATTGCCTGGCTCAGTATCTCATCGTTGCCCATTGTCATTGGTGCTCCATATAGTCTCAAAGATGTGCATTGCAGACCTGAGCAATGGTGCGAGTTCGCCCAGCGGCAGCATATTGGGCCCATCGCACGGCGCCTCGTCAGGACTGGGGTGCACTTCGAGGAAAATGGCATCCACGCCGGCGGCCACCGCGGCCCTGACCAAGGGCGCTACCAGGTTCCGCTGCCCGCCAGATGCGCCGCCTGCACCGCCGGGCAACTGGACGCTATGAGTGCCGTCGAAAACCACCGGGAAGCCCAGACCGCGCATTATCGGCAGCCCGCGCATATCAACCACGAGGTTGTTGTATCCGAAGGTAGTCCCGCGCTCCGTGACCATCACCTGCCGGTTGCCCGTGGAAAGAACCTTGCTAATGCTGTGTTGGATGTCGGTGGGGGAGAGGAACTGCCCCTTCTTGATATTCACGGGCTTGCCGGTCCGCCCGGCTGCTAACAGCAGGTCAGTCTGCCGCGACAGGAACGCCGGTATCTGCAACACGTCCAGCACCTCGGCAGCAGGGCCGACCTGCGCGACCTCGTGTACATCTGAGAGCATCGGCAGGTCAGTGTCAACCTTGATCTGGGCCAGAATATCCAACCCAGCTCGCCAGCCGGGGCCGCGCGGCGATGTCAGCGAGGTGCGATTTGCCTTGTCATAGGAAGCCTTGAAGATGTAGGGGATGCCGACCTCCGAGGCCACCTGAGCCGTTCGCAGCGCCATCTCCCGGGTGCTGGCCAGGTCCTCAACCAGGCAGGGGCCGGCAATCAGGGCTAACTTCGGCAGCATGCCGCCGATGATAACTTGCCCACCGGCGATTTCGACCGGTTGAACCTCAGGAAGGCTCATGCTTTTTCACCTACCCCCTGATGCCCTCCCTCAAGGGAGAGGACAGTGCGTAGAGGGCCGACAGGCAGGGATGCCTGTCGTACAGAGATTGCCAGGCGAGACGCCTGCCGACGCAGGCAATCAAGGGTTGATCATTTGGCGGACCCGGTCCAGGTCATCCGGTGTGTCCACCCCGATTGGCGAGTAATCAGTCTCCACAACCCGTATCCGGCAGCCATTTTCCAGAGCCCGTAACTGCTCCAGGCCCTCGGTTATCTCCAGGGGTGACCGCGGCAGCCCGGCAAACCACAACAGCGTTTGCCGTGTGTACACATACAGGCCGATGTGCTTGAGCGGCCAGAGACCCGATTTGGGATGCTGCCTGGGTTCATTATCAGGCCACTGCGGGAGGTTGTCAACCCTGAAGTAGGGGATGGGAGCGCGGGAGAAGTACAGCGCATACCCGTCACTGCTTACCACAACCTTGACTGTGGATGGCTCCAGGTGCTCGGCCAGCGTCCGGATAGGTGTGGCCAGCGTTCCCATCTGCGGAGGTGATGGCTCCAGACATGGCTGGACCGCCGCGTCAATGGCCGCCGGCTCGATCATCACCTCGTCGCCCTGGATGTTGACAACAACATCGGCCTCCATGCGCCCGGCCAGTTCAGCCACACGGTCGGTGCCAGACTGATGCGCCGGGGAGGTCATCTCCGCCTGGCCGCCAAAGGCCTCGACTGCTGCCACGATGCGGTCATCATCAGTAGCCACGATTACCTCATCCAAGCATCGGGCCTGGGCGGAGCGCTCATAGACGTGTTGTATCATCGGCTTGCCGGCGATATCAGCGAGGGCCTTGCCCGGCAGGCGGGTCGAAGCGTAGCGACTGGGTATGATGCCCACAATGCGCATTACAGCTTCCGCTCCCTCCCAACAAAAGCAGCTACATACTATTTCCCCCACCAGCCGCGAGGTCCTCTATCGGAGTGTGCGATGGCTTTCCCAGTAAACAAAAAGCAGGAACACTGGAAAAGGAAACGACAGGCAGGCGGTGCAGAATGTAACAAGTGGATCGCCCGTGACATCGCCTTCGTCTACCAGGCGGTGGTGGCCCACCCGGATGACAGTAAGGCCACTTTGAGCTATAATAGGGACGGCAAGCGGCTGAAGAAGGAGGAAAGCTCAGGGACAATCAAGTACCTGTATGCCCAGGACAAGGTCATTCTGGAGCGGGATGGCGGCGACAACGCCCTGGCCAGCTATACGCACGAAGGCGGCCGCCTCCCACTCGCTGCTCAGTGCTATTGCATATCGCCAAGTTCGTACAGTACCAGCGCGCAGGCGACGATGGCGGCTGTCTCTGCCCGCAGGACGCGTGGCCCCAGAGTAATGGGTGTTAGGCCGTGTTCGGCGGCCAGGTCAATCTCGTGGTTGTTGAAGCCCCCCTCAGGGCCCACAAAGACGGCGACCCGTTCGGCGTCTTTGTGGCCTGCAAGTGCCTCTCCAACAGACATGCTGCTGGCAGCGACATGCCTTTCGGCGAAGAGCAACGCTGGCCCCGCATTCAAACTGAACAGCGCTTGCTCGAAGTCCACTGCTGCCAATACTTCCGGCACACGGACGCGCTCCGACTGTCTGGCGGCTTCCTCGGCAATCTGCTGCCATCGTCGCTGCTTCTTGGTACGGTCGGCGTCCTTGATGCGGACGACGGTACGCTCAGTGAACAGCGGCGCGATGGCAGTCACGCCCAACTCCACGCACTTCTGGATGGCTAGCGTCATCGCCTTGCCCTTGATGATTGCCTGGAATAGAGTCAGTTCAACCCGGGGTTCAGTGTTGACCGGTTCGGGGGCAGACAAGGAGGCGGTCAACTCCTTGTCACCGACACCTATAAGAGTTGCCAGTTGCTGTGTGGCATTGGCGCGGACCGCGATGAAGCTGTCGCCTGGCCCCATCCGCAGAACATTACACAAATAATGCAGCCGCGTCCCGCCGAGCAGCAAGCGGTCGCCTCGGACCTCCTCATCCGAAATGAATAGCCGCCTCATCAGGTTTCACCGCGTCGGGCAATGATTGCAAGCCACTCGCCTTCAGAAGTTCTCTCTGTTTCAGTTAGTTCAGCTCCAGCCAACGAGGAGCATACGATGTTTGCGCCGCGATCTGTGAAGCCGGACAGCACGCAGAACCCGTCGGGGGCCAGATGCAGGGCGATGTCGGGCACCAGAGCGCCAACTACTTCGGCGGAGATATTGGCGACAATCAGATCGAAACTGCTGGTCTCCTGGGGCAAACCCGCCATCTGTCGGACAGTGACTTGGCCAGCTACGCCATTGGCCTTACAGTTT